>JAVKTQ010000004.1 GCA_031460455.1 Sporomusaceae bacterium | reverse complement strand
CGCCAGGGGTACAGCTGGGTAGCTACGTCGGGAACGGATAAACGCTGAAAGCATCTAAGCGTGAAACCGGCCTCAAGATGAGGTCTCTCACAGCGCAAGCTGGTAAGGCCCCTTGTAGAACACGAGGTTGATAGGCCAGGAGTGTAAGGTGAGTAATCACTTCAGCTGACTGGTACTAATAGGCCGAGGGCTTGACTTAAGCAGGCGCACGGCGCTTCAGCGTCGATGCGATCGCTTAGTTCCGAGCGTGAGCGAGGAACAATATTGTAGCTCTCACCAAGCTAATTCTAAGTGCAACACTTTCTTCCGTGCTGTTTTGAGGGAGCGTACTCCGCAAGAGATGCTTACCTCTTAAAATTCAGTGGCGATAGCTAGGGGGATCCACCCGTTCCCATACCGAACACGGCAGTTAAGCCCCTATACGCCGAAAGTACTTGGCTGGAAACGGCCTGGGAGGATAGGTAGCCGCTGATTAGAAAAACCCGCTCGTTTATACGAGCGGGTTTTGTCTGTTTATAGGTACTGATAATTGACATTCCACTTTACGTTCCAATAATCGAAATAGGAATAGCCGACGTTGGTGATGCGGAAAGTCCAGCGCAGCGAATCGCCGGGGTTGAGATAGACGTTCAGGTCATAGTAACTCGCCGACGCATGTCGCCACCAATCGGTGGCGGCCTGGCGGAAGTGGACTTGGACATCGAATCGGTTCACCCACGTGACCGTACGGCTGCCGTTGTTGAAGAAATAGCCTTCGATAACGATACGATTCTGACTGTCGTAGTAGACGGTGTCGGTGTGCCACGAGAGGCTTGGCGAGGCCATCGCCGGCGGCGCGAAGGCCATGAGCAGCAGCACCAGCAGGAGTCCGCAGAAATAGACGGGCAAACAGCGTTTGAACAAGAGGCTCATCTCCATCCAGACGAATTATGCTGTATTTTATTACCCAATACAGCATAATGTGACGCCTGCATGATGATGGCTGAGCCTTACTGTCAGCTACAAGCCGAAACCGCCGCCACGGTCGGTGCCGAGTGCCAGTTTCTTGTAAAGCCGCAGAACCGGGGTGTCGGCTTTGGGAGGCGGCGGGGTGTACGTTGCCCTGCGGGTGGCGAAGATTCGCTCGATATCCTCCGGCGGCAGCGGCTGGCCGTTCACGCCCACCACGTCCAGACGGCGGGCGGCGACATCCATACTGATGAGGTCGCCATCCTCCAGGTAAGCGATTGGCCCACCCTCGGCGGCCTCGGGGGCGATATGGCCGACCGCCGGTCCGCGGGTTGCGCCGGAAAAACGCCCGTCGGTGAAAAGGGCCACACTCTTGGATAACTCCGGCATGTTCCAGAAGGCTTCGGTGGTGCGGAGCATCTCCGGCATTCCCGATCCCTTGGGTCCCTCGCCGCGGATGAAGACAGCGGTGCCGGGACCGATGTCGCCCCTCAGCAGAGCCGCTACGGCCGTCTCCTCCGAATCGAAAACCTTCGCCTGCCCCCGGAAATTGTGAATAGCCTCGTCGACGCCTGACAGCTTGATAACCGCGCCATCGGGAGCCAAATTGCCCTTGAGGATGCGGATGCTGCCTTGCGCTTTGACGGGACTCTTGCGGGTCTTGATGATTTCGTCGGCTGTAAGGCGGTAGTTGACCAGATAGCTCTGCACGGCCGCAAACCAGCCCGATGCCTCCAGGGCGGACAGGTTCTCGCCGACGGTTTTGCCGGTTACGGTCATGGCGTCGAGGTGGAGCAGATCGCCCAGTTCGCGCATGACGGCCGGCACGCCGCCGGCATACCAGAACAGCTCGGTCGGCCACTGGCCGCCTGTCTTGAAACTCACCATCACCGGCGTGCGGCGATTGACGTCTTCGAACTCCTCAGGGCTTATTTCGATGCCGATCTCATGGGCGATGGCCGGCAAATGGAGGAGAGCGTTGGTCGACCCGCCAAGCGCGGCGTGGACAGTCATGGCGTTGAGAAAGCTCTTCCTGGAGACGAACTTGCGGGGCCTCAGATCCTGACCGACGTTGGCCACGATCTGTCGGCCGGCATCACGGGCGTAACGGCTGAGATGCATGCTATAAGCGGGCACAAGAGCATTGCCGGGCAGAGACAGACCCAGCGCCTCCGACATCGTCTGCATCGTGCTCGCCGTGCCCATGAACTGGCAGGCGCCGGCGCTGGGACAACAATTCATCGTGAAGTAGGACAGCGCCTGCTGGGTCAGATCGCCTTTAGCGAACTTATCGCCCGCGCCATAGAGGATTTCCGAGGACATGAAGTCAGGGCCGCTTAGCATCGCGCCGCCCGGCACCTGCACGGACGGCAGGTCGAGGCGCAGCATCGCCATAAGCTGTGCGGGGATCGACTTGTCGCACGACGCCATGAACAGGCAGCCGTCGAACGGCGATGCCAGGGCGTGAATCTCGTACATGAACGCCATGATCTCGCGGCTGACGAGCGAATAATTCATGCCGTCGTGGGCCATCGCAATCCCGTCGCACATATCGGTGACGGCGTACAGCGCCGCCTTGCCCCTGCTTTCGGCGACCGAGAGCTTCGCCTCCTCCGCCAGCCGGCCGAGATGGACGCTGCCGGGATGGCTGTCGCCGTGGGCGGTGTCGATAAGAATCTGCGGCTTGGCGAGGTCGCCTTCGTCCCAGCATGTCCCGGCCCGCAGGCCGTCCCCCTGATAATTGACCTTGCGCAGATACTGGCTTCGGCAGCTCATCTGCTTCTCCTCCTTATTGATAGACATCTAAAGAAAGGGAGCCTGACAGGCTCCCTTTTCTCAGTTATTATTTGCCGTAAAAAGTCTCGGCATAGGCGTACAGAGCAGGCGACCCGCCCGTGTGGACGAACAGAACTTTATCGCTCTTCTTGAAGTAGCCCTTGCGGATGAGGCCGATGAGGCCAGCCATGGCTTTGCCGGTGTAGACCGGGTCGAGAAGGATGCCTTCGAGGCGGGCCACCATCTCCACCGCTTCCACCATCTCGGCGGTGGGAAGGGAATAACCCGGGCCAACGTATTCGTCGATGCACTTCACCGCATCGCGGGGGATGGGCTGCGCGAGGCCGACCCGCTGGGCGGTCGCCTGCACGAGATTATAGACCAGCTCCGTCTGCACGTCCTGCTTGCGGCTGATGTTGATACCGATGACCGGGATATTGGTGTTGTTGCCGTAAAATCCGGTTACCAGGCCAGCATGGGTGCCGGCGCTGCCGCTGGTGGTGACGATGTAATCGAAGCTTACACCCTTATCGAAGGACTGGGCGAGAATTTCCTCCGCGCAGGCCACGTAACCGGTGGCGCCAATCTCGTTCGAGCCGCCGCCGGGGATAATGTAGCCCTTGCGGCCCGCGGCAGCCAGCTCGGCGGCCACCGTCTCCATCGCCTTCAGCATGTCTGAACCGCCAGGCACGACCTTTACACTCTCCACGCCGAGGAGGTGAAAAAGGAAGTTGTTGCCGCTGCCCAGGGGCTTGTAACTGCCGGGGACGCGCTCCTCCAGCACCAGGCGGCACTTGAGACCTTCCTTCACGGCCGCCGCCAGAGTCAGTCGGCAGTGATTGGACTGCACGGCACCGCAGGTTACGAGCGTATCGGCCCCCTGAGCCAGAGCAGCGGCGACAAGGAACTCCAGTTTGCGGGTTTTGTTGCCGCCGGCGGCAAGACCTAGCAGATCGTCGCGCTTGATATAAACGGCCGGCCCGCCCAAAGCGGCCGACAGGCGGGGCAGAAACTCGAGGGGGGTCTGTCCCTCGGTATAGCGGCGGCGGGGGAAACGGGCAAGGTTCATAACAATACCTCCTCAATGGCTAGTTTAAAGAATAAGATTGCCGGAATATCCCTATGCCGGGATATTTTCGTTGCCGGCGGGGAAAATCCTTTAATGACTCGGCCGCCGGCGCCGGGGAAAGAACTGTGCCGCCAGGCCAAATGAATATAATACTGCGTGCGCGCGCCAAAGAAAAAAGCACTCCGAAGAGTGCTTAATAAAGTGCGGTGCTAGGGAACTACTGCTATCGCCTTGTCATCCGCCGCGAGCAATGTCAGGCTGAGACGGAAGGCGTAGATTCGGCGCGTTTATTCTCGGAATTCTGGACAAAAACGGCGCAAACCGCATCACCGGTGATGTTGAGGGTCGTGCGGGCCATGTCAAGGATGCGGTCGATGCCGGCAATCAGCGCGATGCCTTCCAGCGGCAGGCCGACGGACTGCAGTGTCAGGGTGAGCATGATAAGGCCAGCTCCGGGAACGCCGGCGGCGCCGATCGAGGCCAAGGTGCCGGTCAACACGATTATCAGCATCTGGCTAAGCGAAAGGTCGATGCCGTAAACCTGGGCGACGAACAGCGCCGACGCGCCCTGATAGATGGCCGTGCCGTCCATGTTGATGGTCGCGCCCAGCGGCAGCACGAAGCTGGAGACTTCCTTGGACACACCGAGATTCTCCTGGGTATTCTTCATCGTCACCGGCAGGGTGGCGGCACTGCTGCAGGTCGAGAAGGCGATCATCTGGGCCGGCAGGATACCCTTGAAGAACTTTATCGGGCTCATGCCGCCGACAACTTTTAAAGCTGTCGTATAAGTAATCGCCAGATGAAGGATACAGCCTATATAAACGGCGCCGATTACCTTGGCGAGCGGAATAAGCACCTTGGGGCCATTGGCGGCCACGACGGGGAGAATGAGCGCGAACACGCCGTAAGGGGCAAGCTCCATAATTATGCCGACTATTTTGTATGTAACCTCAGCCAGCCCGTCAAAGAATGCCTCAACCGGTTTAGCTTTTTGACCGACCAGAGTTATGCCGATACCGACGAACAAGGCGAAAACGATAATCTGCAACATATCGGCGCTTTCCATAGCTTTGACAACGTTCGTGGGCACCATGTTGACGATAACATCCATGATGGGGGGAGCCTCTTTGCCTTTGTAGGCGGCGTTTGCCGGCAGCTTCAGGCCTTCGCCCGGCGACATGACAAGCGCCACGACAATGCCGATAGTAACAGCGATCGCGGTTGTTATCAGATAGAATGAGACCGTTTTGCCGCCGATCCGACCGAGCTTGCGCACGTCGCCCAGGCTGCACGCGCCGACGATCAGCGACGCCAGCACGAGAGGAACAATGATCATCTTGATCATGTTAATGAACAGCGTACCTACCGGAGCGACCCACTTTTTGGCGAAGCCGAGGCCCTCGGGCCCCACGACCAGGCCCACGATCACGCCCAGAACCAGACCGATGAGGATCTTGTTGGACAAATGCATAACTGACCTCCTAATAATTATTTTGGACCGATCAAACCCTAACCTAACTCAATTTTACTTTTAGCGGAATTATCTGTCAATTGAATTCACCCCAATATCTCGACTAATGGATTTATTGGGCAAGTGACCGTCCATCAAGCCGCGCCGATTTCGCGATACCTGTCGGAAGGGATGCGGAAGGCTAAGGGCGAAGCATAATATAATAACACGCTGGAGGCAGGAACATGAGCAAGACGGTGGGTATCCTCGGCGGCATGGGGCCGCTGGCGACAGTGGACCTGTTCGCAAAAATCGTTGAGAATACGCCGGCGGTCCTTGATCAGGACCACCTGCGGATCATAATCGACAACAATCCCCACATCCCGCCGCGGGTGGAAGCGATCATGCAGGGCGGCGAAGATCCCTTGCCGGCCATGGCGGCATCCGCCGAACTGCTGGCGGCCGCAGGGGCCGACTTCATCGTCATGCCCTGCAATACGGCCCATTACTGGCTGGCCGAACTGCAGGCCGCGGTCGCCATCCCGTTCTACGGCATGATCGACAACGCCGCCGCTTACATGGCGGCCAATCACCGCTCCCTGTCGGGGCGGTTGCTGCTGCTTGCCACCGAGGCCAACATCCGGCTGGGTCTATATCAGCGGGCGTTCGCCGGCCAAGGGATGGAACTCTGCCTGCCGAACCAGGACGAGCAAACCATGCTCGACAAAGCCGTCCGCCGGGTCAAGGCCGGCGAACTGGCGAACAACCCTTATCTTGAAGACATCAACGCCATGCTGGCCCGCCATGCGGCGGACGGAGTCGCGGCCGTGCTCGCCGGCTGCACCGAAGTGCCGCTGCTCTTCCCCTATTTTGCCGTCCCTCTGGAGCGGTTCGACGCCACCCTGTTGCTCGCCCGGATGGTCGTCGCCCGCGCCCGTGGGGAAGAATAAGCCGCAAGGAGCACTGATGAAAAAGCGGATAATATTATTGGCAAGCCTCGTCGTCGCCCTCGCCTTGCTGGTCGCCGCCTGCCGTCCTGGCGCTCCGCCGGCCGCCAAGCCCTATAAGGAAACGCAGTTTCTCATGGACACCATCGTGGAAATGACCGCCTACGGCCCCGGCGCCGAGAACGCCGTAAAGGCTGCCTTCGCCGAAATCAGGCGGCTCCATGACATCACCAACAATTTCGACCCCGCCAGCCAGGTATCCAAAGTCAACCAGGCCGCCGGCCGCGACAAAGTGAAAGTCGACCCCGACCTCATCGCCATGATGCAGCGGTCGAACGAACTTGCCGACAAACTCGAAGGCACCTTCGACGTCACCGTGGGGCCGCTGACCGACCTGTGGGGCATCGGCCGCAAGGGCGACTTTGTGCCCTCCCAGGAGGACATCGACAAAGCGCTGGCCCTCGTCAACCACCGACTGGTGGCCATCGACATCGCCGCCGGCACCGTTTACCTCCCCAAGGAAGGCATGAAGCTGGACCTTGGCGGCATTGCCAAAGGGTACGCCGTCGACAAAGCCATCGCCATCCTCAAAAGCCGCGGCATCGCCTCCGCCCTCGTCAATGCCGGCGGCGACGTGAGGGTAATCGGCAGGCGCCCCGACGGCAACCCCTGGCGCATCGGCGTGCAGCATCCCCGCAAGGCCGACGCCATCATCGCCAAACTAGCCCTGACCGAGTGGGACACCATGGAGACGTCGGGCGACTACCAGCGCTATATAATCAAAGACGGCACACGCTACTCCCACGTGCTCGACCCCCGCACCGGCCGCCAGCCCCGGCAACTGGCCAGCGTGACCATGGCGCTCAACAATTCCGCCGACGGCGACATCTTCAGCACCGCCCTCCTCATCCTCGGCCCGGAGCGAGGCTTAGAGCTGCTGCGGCAGTTTCCCGGCGTCGAGGCGATAATGGTCGCCGCCGACGGCAGGGTGATCGTCAGCCCCGGGCTGGCAGGCAAAGCGGAAATCGAAAAATGACCGTACATTATTGCCAGCCCCTGGCATAATCGGGTATAATAAAAACTATACAGGCCGGGCCTCACGAAGGGGCTGGCGCAGCTTTCATTATAACTCAAAAACGAACTGGTCCACGAAGGCCGAGGAAACGGAAGATTTCCGGGGTATTTGTGGATTTTATTTTTCTGGAGGAGTCTCAATGCATATTCCCGAGGGATATCTCAGCCCTTCCACCTGTCTCACGCTCGCCGGCGTTATGCTGCCCGTCTGGTACCGGGCTTCGGCTGCGGCCAGGGCCGGACTCGACGCAGCCCGCGTGCCCTTCCTCGCTATGGGGGCAGTATTCTCCTTCCTCATCATGATGTTCAACATCCCCATCCCCGACGGCACGACCGCCCACGCCGCCGGCAGCGTACTGCTGGCGATCGTCCTCGGGCCTTGGGCGGCCGTCATCGCCGTCAGCGTGGCGCTTCTCATCCAGGCCCTGCTTTTCGGCGACGGGGGCGTACTGGCCTTCGGCGCCAACGCCTTCAACATTGCCTTCATCATGCCGTTCACCGGCTATTACCTCTACCGCCTTATTGCCGGCAACGCGCCGGCCAGCTCAGGCCGCCGGCTGTTCGCCGCCGGTCTGGGCGGCTACGCCGGCATCAACCTTGCGGCCCTGGCCGCCGCCGTCCAGTTCGGCATCCAGCCGCTCCTCTTCACCGCCGCCGACGGGACGCCCCTCTACTGCCCCTACGGCCTTGAAGTCGCCATCCCCGCCATGCTCATCCCCCACCTGACCATCGCCGGCTTCGCCGAAGCGGCGGTAACCGCCCTGGCCCTCAAATACGTGCTCAAGACCTCGCCGGAAATACTTGTCGCCGGCCAGGCCGGCCGTTGAGGAGGTATATCATGCTGCGACGTTATTGGCTCATCCTCGTAATAATGGCCCTGCTCACCCCCCTCGGCCTGCTGGCGGAGGGGACCGCCTGGGGCGAATGGGGCGCCGAAGACCTTATGGCGATGCTAGGCTTCGTACCGCGGGGCATCGACCAGTCGTCCTCCTGGTGGCAGGCCCTGCTCCCCGACTACAGCGTCAAAGGCGCGGGCGAAAAGACGGGCTACATCATATCCGCCCTCGTCGGATCGGCGCTCGTTTATCTGGCCGCCATAGCCTACATGAAAGTGATAGCGAGGTCGAAATGACACCTTTGCCCAGCTGGCTCTCCACGGGCGAGCCGAGCCCGCTGCCGGTGGCCAGGCGCCGCTGGCGGCGGGCCGATTATTTGACGAAGACCCTCGCCGACATCCAAAGAATAATGGCCGAAGACATGCTCCAGACCGGGGTCGCAGCCCGTCCGGGCCTGCTCCAGGCGATCGAGCCGCGCGTAAAAGTCGCGGGGACGGTGCTGCTGCTGCTCGCCGTCGCGCTAACGGTCGGCATCCCGGCGCTGGCCGCCGTCCATGGCCTGCTTATCCTGGTCGCAGTGGCCTCCGGCATCGGCCTGCGGGCCTACCTCATCCGGGTCTGGCTGCCGGCCCTTATCTTCGCCGGCCTCGTCGTCCTGCCCGCCATCTTCAGCTGGGTAACTCCCGGCGACCCCCTTCTCTTCGTCTACCGCGGGGCGGAGTGGCGCGCCGGCCCGCTGACTTTGCCCGCCGATCTAGCCGTCACCAGGCAGGGGCTCACCGCCGCCGCCATGGTCCTGTTGCGGTCGGCCGCCTCTCTCGGCCTTGTCATGCTGCTCGTCAAAACCACCCGCTGGCCCGCGCTCACCAAAGCCTTCCAGTCCCTCGGCGTCCCCGCCGTCTTCGTCATGGTGCTCGAACTCACATACCGTTACCTTTTTCTTTTCCTCCTCCTGCTGGCCGATTTTCTTCTCGGCCGCCGCAGCCGCCTGGTCGGCGGCGAATCGGCCAGGGCCAGGCTCGAATGGATCGGCGGCACGTTGGCAGGCTTTCTGCGCCTTGCCGGCGAATACAGTCGGGAAATAGCCGCCGCCATGACCGCGCGCGGCTTCGGCGGTGCGGGCCAACCGGCGCCCGCCGTTCGTCCCGGACCGGGCGAAGCCGTCTACTTAGCCGCCGTCATCGCCATCTGCTTTATTCTGCTGGGAGGCATTAATATTGGCAAACACGCCGGTCTTTGAACTTAACGACGTCAGCTACGCCTACCGTCCCGGCGAAGACGCCCTCAGGGACATAAACGTCGCCATCGCCGCCGGCGAGCGGGTCGCGCTCCTCGGCCCCAACGGCTGCGGCAAATCGACCCTCCAAAAAGTGCTGGCCGGCCTCATCTTCCCCGCCGGGCGGGTTATTGCCTTCGGGCGCCCCGTCACCGCCCAGGCCATGTGCGACGACGCCTTTGCCGCCGCCTTCCGGCGCCGAGTGGGCTTCGTCTTCCAGAACGCCGACGTACAGATATTCTGCGCCAGTGTCCTCGACGAGATCATGTTCGGTCCCCTGGCTCTCGGGCTGTCCCCGGCCGATGCGCGGCGCCGGGCCGAAGAAATAATGGCCTTCGTGGGCATCGCTCCCCTCGCCGACCGCATGCCCCACCACCTCAGCGGCGGCGAAAAGAAAAAAGTCGCCATCGCCGCCGTGCTCGCCGTCAATCCTGACGTGCTCATCCTCGACGAGCCGACCAACGGCCTCGACCCCCGCACCCAGCGGTGGATGCTCGAAGCCCTCGCCCAACTGGCCGCCGCCGGCAAAACGATCATCACCGCCACCCACCACCTCGACACCGTCAGCGAACTGGCCGAAAGGGTCATCGTCATGAACGAGGCCCACGCCATCGCCGCCGACGGCCGTCCGGCCGACATACTTCAGGATCGCGAACTGCTTCTGGCCGCCAACCTCATCGACGAACGCTACCACGTACACCTCCACGGCGACGACGGCCATGTCCACATCCACCGCCACGAACCCGGCTCCGGGCGTCAAACGTGAACGCAGGGAGAGAACGAATGCAAACCGACCAATTCTGCCGCGCCCTCGAAAACAAGCTGGTTGGGCGCGTCCCCACAATTCAGAACGAAACCGACTACTTCGCCGCTGCCGTTGTCGTCACCCTCGTGCCGCAGGGCGGCGAACTGGCCGTCCTCTTCGAAGTGCGCGCCGCCCAGCTCGCCTGGCAACCGGGCGAAATATGCTTCCCCGGCGGCAAGATTGAGGCCGCCGACCCCGACCCGCAGCATGCCGCCGCGCGGGAAGCGTACGAGGAACTCGGACTTCCCCCCGGCAGTCTGCGCCTGCTCGGGCCGCTCGACTACCTCGTCAGCCCCATCGGTGTAATAATCTACCCGTTCGCCGGCTACATTGCCGACCCGGCCGCTATCCGGCCGGAAGCAGGCGAAGTTGCCGAAACCTTCACCGTGCCGCTGAAATTCTTCCTCGACAACGAACCGCTGTCTGCCGAAATGGAGGTCGCCACCCGGCCGCTGCCCGGCTTCCCCACCGAGCTTATCCCCGGCTACACGCGCGACTGGCGCCGCCGCGCCGTCTACCCCGTCCTTTTCTATCGCTACGGCAAATACGTCATCTGGGGCTTGACGGCGAGGGTACTATACAATTTCGTCGAGATCTGCCGAGCGCTATAGGCGGTTCCGGCTTTCCGTAAATATAAAAGCCCTCTGCATTTGCAGAGGGCTTTATTTTTTTCTTTCTAGAACGCGCCGCAACCGGCGATCCGCCAGGAGTGCCCGTGCATGACCTCATTATAAAGATCGCTCAGGGTGGCAAACATCGTCGTCCGTTTCGGCGAGCGCTTTTTGGTCAGCAGCGAGAACTTGAACCAGCGTCCGTCGCGGGATAGGTGATACAGGGCGTTGTTGATCTCGAGCAAAATCGCCTTCGTGGGAGAACTGCTGAGCGCATCCTCGATAGCCTTGACCGCTCTCCCGTCAAGTGGCGGTAGGGAAAAGAACTTGTCTGCTTGCATAGTACCCACGCTCCCTATCGTTACTCTATGCAATTGTCACACTATCATTATATCATTCGGGCTGTCATAACGCGTCGAATAAAAAGGGCAAAAAACGACGCCAGCGAACCTGGACGAAGAGGAGAGCGGTTTTCCTCTTCCAGAGGCAATATTCTGACAATAATTCGTGACCGATGGTATCGGATGGGAGAACAGATGACTTTTCACCGGCGCCGCGGCAGCCAAACCGCTACCGGGGCCGGAAAAACTGTCGTCAGAGGACGGACAAGCCAGGCAATGCCGGCGGGAAGCAGGCGACTTACGGCGCGCATAAGAAAACCGACCCCGCCAATACTAACGGTAAACAACAGGCGGAGGGAATGCGAAATGAGATACTTCAAAACAATCACCATACTCGTACTGCTGATATTCGTGGCCGTCGCCGTAGCCGCAGCCGGGGGCTGCATGAAGAAACCGGCCCCCAAACCCCAGCCCGGCGCCCCCGGGGCGGTAACCAAACCGCCGCGGATGGTTGTCGGCTATTACGAAAACCCCTGGCCCGGATCCCCTGAAAAAAGCGGCTCCTTCCCCTCGATGAAAACCTTCGCCAAGAGCATGTCCGCCGTCGGCCCCTTCTGGTACAAGGCCACCCCTGAGGGCACCCTCGAAACAAAGGATAGCCAGCAGGTCTACGACACCGCGAGAAGCCTCGGCCTCAAGATGTACCCGCTCGTCACCAACAAGACCGGCTCCACCGACGTCGTCCTCGGCGACCCGGCCACCCGCACCAAGACGATCAACAACATCGTCAAAGTCGTGCAGGACAAAAACTATGACGGCATCAACATCGACTTCGAGCTTCTGCCGCCCAAGCACCGCGACAACCTGACCGCCTTCATGGCCGAGCTGTACCCGAAAATGAAGGCCATCAACAAAACGGTCATCATCTCCGTCTTCCCCAAGGTCGATGTCCATGAGGACGTTTCGGGCGCCTACAACTACCCCGAGCTCACCAAAAACGCCGACTTCCTCCAAATCATGCTCTACGACAAACACTGGGCTACCTCGGCGCCGGGAGCCATCGCTCCCGTGGAGTGGTACGACAAAAACCTTCAGTACGCCGTCGACAACGGCGGCGGCGCCCACAAGATAATCGCCGGCATCAGCGCCTACGGCTACGACTGGAAGAAGGGCGGCGAAGGCGAAACAGTTACCTACGCCAACGCCATCGTCAAGGCCGAGCAAAAAGGCGCCAAGATTCTTTACGACGAGAAAGACCAAGCCCCCCACTACACCTACGACGACCACGAAGTCTGGTTTGAGAACCAGCGGAGCACGGCCGCCAAACTCGACATCGTCGCCAAATACGACCCGGTCGGCATCGCCGTCTGGCGACTCGGCCAGGAGCAGCCGGAAATCTGGCAGACCATCGACCAGAAATTTCCCAAACAGCAGTAACGCGATAGAAAAAAACCTGCCGGTTCCCGCCGGCAGGTTTTTTCCTGTCCTGGTAAGAAATAATAATACGAGAAGACAAGGGAAAGGCGGGAATGTTTTGGAAAAAGTCTTGATGCTGGTGGAGAGCGGCTTCGAAGACGCCGAAGCCATCTACCCGTATTACCGCATGCAGGAGGCCGGGTACGCCGTCGACGTCGTCGGGCCGGCCAAGGGAGCCGTATACAATGGCAAATACGGTTACCCGCTGACCGCCGCGCTGGCGCCCGCAGAAGTCGACATCGCCGCTTACGCCGCCGTCATCATCCCCGGCGGCCAGGCCCCCGACCGGATGCGGGTCAACGATGGGCTGGTCGACCTGGTCAAAGCCGCCCACGAGCGCAAACTCGTCATCGGCGCCATCTGCCACGGCCCGCAGATGCTCATCGAAGCCGACATCGTCCGCGGCATCAACGTCACCTGCTACAAATCGGTGCTCACCGACATCCTCAATGCCGGCGCCATCTATCACGACCTGCCGGCGATAATCGACGCCGGGATCGTCACCTCGAGGACACCTGCCGACCTGCCGGAATTTTGCCGGCAGATCCTGGCCCTCTTGAAAAAATAACCGGGAGGTAAACGAAATGGCAATCGTCGAAGTAACGATCGCCCCGATGGGCACGGCCACGCCCAGCATCAGCAAATACGTGGCCGCCTGCCACAAGGTGCTCGAAGAAGCCACCGACCTCAAGCACCAGCTCACCCCCATGGCCACCATCATCGAAGGCGACCTCGACCGCATCCTCGCGGTCATCCGCCTGATGCACGAAGTCCCCTTCGCCGCCGGAGCCCAGCGGGTCTCGACCCTCATCCGCGTCGACGACCGGCGCGACAAAGCAGCCACCATGGCCGGCAAAGTAAAAGCGGTCACCGATAAACTTCAATCAGGAGGGAAATAACGATGTGCAAAACCTGCGGCTGCCACGGCGGCAGCATCGAAAAGGAAAAAATCACGGTTGAAGGCATGACCTGCAACCACTGCAAGGCGGCAGTCGAGAAAGCCGTGCGCGCCCTGCCCGGCGTAATGGCGGCGGAAGTCGACCTGGCCGCCAAAACCCTCAAAATCGACTTCGACGCCACAAAATCCAGTCTGGGCGACGTGAAGAAAGCCGTCGAAGAGGCCGGTTATAAGGTAGTTTAACAAAACGGCCTGCCCATAGTTCCGGCACATGCCATTGACGATTAAGCGCACAATTTGTTATACTCTAATAAAACGCCCCCACCCGAGGGGGCTTGTTTTTTAACCCGCAAGAGGAGGACAACAACCCTTGACCACTCGCCTTGAACGTCGCTTGTCCGAGCAGCGCATCAACCATAAAAGACGCAACTGGGTTGTCGCGGTGTGCCTGGTGGTATTCCTGATGACCGTGACCGCTTCCTACATCTGGTTCGGGGGCAGTCTCATCAGTATGAACAGAATTATGCGCACCGGCAGCGGCTTGCTGTTCTCATCAAGCAAAATCAACGTTCTCGTCCTGGGAGTTGACGAGCGATCCGGCGACGTCGGCCGTTCCGACACCATGTTCGCCGTCACCGTCGACACCGGCAGCAGCGAGGCGGCGCTCCTGTCCGTCCCCCGCGACACCAGGGTCAAGATCCCCGGCCACGGCTGGGACAAGATCAACCACGCCTACGCCAACGGCAAGGAGAAGCTCTCCCAGAAGGCGGCCGAAGACCTGCTGGGCATCCCCTTCGACTATTACGTGGTCATCAACTTCGCCGCCTTCGGTAAAATCGTCGACGCGGTCGGCGGGGTCGACATCGACGTCCAAAAAAAGATGTACTACCGGGACCCGTACGACGACCTCGTCATCGACTTCCGGCCCGGCCATCAGCACATGGATGGCAAGTCGGCCATCAAATACGTGCGCTACCGGGGCGAAGACGGCGATATCGGCCGCATCGAGCGGCAGCAGAAATTCGTCAAAGCCATGCTCGATAAAGTGACAAGCCCCGCCATCATTCCCCGCGTGCCGTCCATCATCCGCGAAGTAAGCGCAGCGGTCAGCACCAACATGTCCACCAGCGAAATGCTGAGCATGGCGAAGCTTCTCAACGACGCCAACAAGAAGGGCCTTAAGACCGACATGGTGCCCGGCCGGCCGGCATACATCCGCGACATCAGCTACTGGCTGCCCGACATCGTCGCCCTCCGCGAGCACATCGCCCAGATACAGGGCGGCGAGCTTGGCGGCAAGCAGCTGGACGAAGCCGAACAGCTCGCCGCCGAATACGAACGCTCTATTCCGCGCGACATGAAGGTCCACGAAGCCCCCAAAACAGCCATAGCCCCCAAGGCGGCGGTCAAACCCGGCGACAAGGCGGCCGGGACGGACAAGGCATCCCCGCCGGCGCCCGGCAAGATTACCGTCGCCGTCGTCAACGCCAGCGGCAACGCCAGCCTCGGACCCAAGATGGCCGGCGTCCTCAAAGCCCGCGGCTTCGAAGTCGCCGGCGTCACGACCAGCGCCGCCCCGGCCAGCAACACCATTGTCGTTTCCCATTCCACCAGCGGCACCGTCGTCAACCAGCTCACCAGCCTGCCGTTTAAATATGTCCTGCAGATCAAGAGCGAGAGGCAGGCGGTGCAAGCCACCGTCTACATCGGCAAAGACTACAAGTAAACTCGGCCGTTGATAACCCCCCATCTGCGGCGTTGCTCCTCAAAGCGCTTGCTTGCGTACTTCCGTGTACGCGGCGCGGCGCGCTTTTCCGGTGCGCCTTGCATCTGAGGGGTTCTGAACGGCCTCTGGTTTTGGTGCAATCCGATCCTACCCCCTCCGGGGGCTATTTTTTTTGCCGGCGGGAACAATAAAACAGTTAGCGACCTGGCTGCCGGAGGAATATTGCCATGTGGGAAATCGAAAGTTCGCGGCGGCTGCGCGTGCTGGCCCTGCTGGTTATCGCCGTCATCGGCCTGCTGGTTCTCCGGCTGGCCTGGATGCAGCTTCTCCACGGCGCCCAGTATAAAAAGATCGCCGAAGACAACCGCCTGCGGCGGCACTATGCCCAGGCGCCGCGCGGCGCCATCTACGACCGCAACGGCGCCGTCCTCGTCAGCAACCGCCCCAGTTTCGCCGTATCGGTCATCCCGGCCGAATACACAAACCCGCAGGCCGCGACGCCTTTCCTCGCCGCGCTCGCCGGCCTGCCGCGCGGCGAAATCGAGACACTGCTTGCGGCCGCCAAGGCCGCTCCCTACACGCCCGTGCCCGTCATCCGCGACGCCGGCCCCGATATTCTCGCCAAAGTAGAAGAGCGCAAAGCCGCCCTGCCCGGCGTCGTCATCGAGGCCATTCCCGTCCGCCACTACGTCTACGGCATGCTCGCCGCCCACGTCTTCGGCTATGTCGGCCGGATCAACGCCGAGGAATACGCCGCCCGCAGGGACGCCGGCTACACCCCCGCCGACCTTATCGGCAAAGACGGCCTGGAACTGGTGTGGGAGGATGTCCTCCGCGGCACTCCCGGCGGCCGCGAGGTCGAAGTCAACGCCCGGGGCGAGGAGATCGGCGCGGCAGGCGAAAAAGCGGCTATCCCCGGCAAAGGACTGGTGCTGACGCTTGACGCCAACCTGCAGAAGGCGGCGGAAGAAAACCTCGCAGCCCAAATTGCCATCAGCAGAAGCATCGGCGAGCCGGCCAAGGGGGGCGGCGTCGTCGTTCTCGACGTCCGCAGCGGCGCCGTGCTCGTCCTCGCCAGCAGCCCGTCCTTCGACCCCAACGCCTTCGCCGGCGGCATCTCCGCCAAGGACTGGGCGGCCCTTCTCGACAACCCCGGCAACCCCCTCACCGACAGGGTCACCCAAAACGCCTATCCCCCCGGCTCGGTGTTCAAGATCGTCACCGCCGCCGCCGCCCTCGACCGCGGGCTGGTCACCCCGGCGGAAATCTTCGACGACAAGGGCGTCTATAAACTCGGCGGCTGGGACTTCCACGGCTGGAACCCCAAAGGGCTTGGCAAGCTCAACCTCGAGGGGGGCATTGCCATGTCCAGCGACCCCGTGTTCTACGAACTCGGCCGGCGCATGGGCGCCGACACCCTGGCCGCCTACGCGCTCACCTTCGGCTTCGGCAAACCGACGGGCATCGGCCTGCCCGGCGAAGCCGACGGTTTCGTGCCCACCGAGGACTGGAAGGCGACCGCCTACGGCGAACCCTGGTACCCCGGCGAAACGATCATCGCCGCCATTGGCCAGGGCTACTACCTGGCCACCCTGCTCCAGCAGGCGTCCCTGCTCATGGCAGTGGCCAACGGCGGCGTCATCTACCGCCCCGTCCTCGTCGACAAAGTGCTCGACACCGACGGCACGCCGCGGCAGAAGCTCACCCCGGCCATCGCCCGCACAATCTACCTGGCTCCCGCAACCTGGGAAACCATCCGCCGCGGGCTCGAAGGCGTCGTCACCCGCGGGACGGCGGCCGCCGTCTTCCAGGGCTTCGGACAGACCACGGCCGGCAAGACGGGATCTGCCGAGACGGGGCGGGGCACCACCCATTCCTGGTTCGCCTGCTACGCGCCGGCGGCCAACCCCGAAATAGTCGTCGCCGCGCTTATCGAAGACGGCGGCGACGGCTCGGTCGCGGCCGGGCCGGTCGTGCGCAAGGTGCTGGACGCGTATTTCGGCCTGCCGGCGGCGCAGGTCAAGGCGCCCTCACCAGGGCAAACAGACTAACAACGGCCGCTTCGGCGGCCTTGGCAAGGAGGATATTCGCTCCCATACGCGGAATAACAATAAAGTTATGGGAGATGGGATAATGGCTTGCTATCCAGTAAACTTAAGGCTTGCCGGGCGCGAGTGCCTGGTTGTCGGCGGCGGCGCGGTCGCCGAGCGCAAGGTCGGGGCCCTGTTGGCCGCCGCGGCCCGCGTAACCGTGCTCAGCCCGCTGCTTACGCCGCGTCTGGCGGCTTTGGCCACCCGCGGGGAGATCGTTCATACGCCGGCCGTATACCGGCCGGGAGCGATAGGGATTTTTTTTATCGTCATCTGCGCCACCGATGACCCGGCCGTCAACCGCCAGGCCGCCGCAGAGGCGCGGGCCGGCGGGGCGCTCGTCAACGTGGCTGACGCGCCCGAGCTGTGCGATTTCACCGTACCCGCCAGCGTCGCCCGCGGCGACCTCGTCATCACCGTGTCCACCGGCGGCCACAGCCCTGCCTTCGCCCGCCGCCTCCGCCAGGAGATCGGGGAGCGCTACGGGCCGGAGTACGGGGCATATCTGGCGCTGCTCGCCAAGCTGCGCGACGAAGTCA
Source organism: Sporomusaceae bacterium (assembly GCA_031460455.1). NCBI lineage: Bacteria > Bacillati > Bacillota > Negativicutes > Selenomonadales > Sporomusaceae > Sporomusaceae bacterium. The sequence goes on along the minus strand of JAVKTQ010000004.1, from coordinate 235,387 downwards.
AGGAGCGCCTCGCCACCGCCGCGGCGCGGGGAGAATTCTGGCGCGAAGCGCTGGACGGGGAAATCCTCGCCCTGTTGCGCGCCGGCAAAGAGCGAGAAGCGGAGGAGAAGATACTACATGCAGTTAGTCGTTCTGGGACTCAATCATAAAACCGCCCCGGTGGAGATCCGCGAATGCTTTTCCCTGTCCGAGGACCAGATCCGTCACGGTCTGAGGCATCTTAATCAATACGACGAAATTTTTGAATGCGCCATCCTGTCCACCTGCAACCGCACCGAAATGTACGCCGTCATCGACGACGCCGACGACGCCCTGCCGGTGCTGGAGGAATACCTTGCCAGCATGACCGACGGCCGCTTCGCCGTCGCCGACTACCTCTTCTACTACAAAGACGACGAATGTATCCGCCACCTCCTCAGAGTCGCGGCCAGCCTCGACTCCCTCGTCGTCGGCGAGGGCCAGATCCTCAGCCAGGTCAAAAAGTCGTACTCCATCGCCCGCGACAGCGGCACCACCGGCACCGTCCTCAACACCCTCTTCCACCGGGCCATTGCCGCCGGCAAGAAGGTGCGCACCAGGACGCGCATCGCCTACAACGCCGTATCGGTCAGCTACGCCGCCGTCGAACTCGCCAAAAAGGTCTTCGGCGACCTGTCGCGCTCCAACATCCTGCTGCTCGGCGCCGGCGAAATGAGCGAGCTCACCGCCCGCCACCTCGTCGACAACGGCGTCAAGACGGTGTTTGTCTCCAACCGCAACTTCGCCCGGGCCGAGGCCCTCGCCGAGAAATTCCGCGGCGTGGCCGTCCCCTTCGAAGACTTCATGAAATCCGCCGTCAACGCCGACATCGTCATCACCTCCACCGGCGCTCCCCACTACATAATCCGCGCCTGGGACGTCGCCCACCTCATGCCCAAGCGCGGCGGCCGGCCGATCATCTTCATCGACATTGCCGTTCCCCGCGACGTCGAGCCCGAGGTCGAAGCCATCGCCGGCGCCAGCCTCTACAACATCGACGCCCTCGAAGCCGTCGTCGAATCCAACATGCGCGAGCGGGTCCAGGAAGCCCAGGCCGCCGAAATCATCATCGAGGAAGCGGTCGCCGAAGTGCTCGCCAAATTCCGCTATCTTGCCTTCCGGCCCACCCTCGCGGAGCTCAAGGACAAGGCCGAAAGCATCCGCCAGCGCGTACTCAAGCGGGCTCTCGCCAAGCTGCCCGAAGCCGCCCCCGAGGAGCGCAGGGTCATCGAAAATATGTCCAAAATGCTGCTGCGCAAAATCCTCCGCGACCCCATCGTCAACATCACCGAGGCGGCGGGCACCGGCCGGGAACACTACTACCTGGAGGCGCTGCGCACCCTTTTTAAACTGGAAGAAGCAGGAGAGGAAGGACGCCGTGACCGCGAAACTTGTCATAGGCACCCGCGGCAGTAAACTGGCTCTCTGGCAGGCGAACCACATCGCCGGCCGCATCGGCGAGCGCCACCCCGGCTGCGAAGTTGCCCTTAAACATATCCTCACCACCGGGGACAAAATCCTCGACGTGCCGCTCGCCAAGATCGGCGGCAAAGGCCTGTTCACCAAGGAACTCGAAAAAGAACTGCTGGCCGGCGGCATCGACCTTGCCGTCCACAGCCTCAAAGACATGCCCACCGAATTGCCGCCGGGGCTCGTCCTCGGCGCCGTCACCGCGCGGGTCGACCCCGGCGACGCCCTTGTCAGCCCTAAGTACAGGACCCTCGACAACCTGCCGCGCGGCGCACGGGTCGGCACCTCCAGCCTGCGGCGCAAAGCCCAGCTCCTGGCTGCCCGCCCCGACCTCGTCATCGCCGACCTGCGCGGCAACCTCGACACCCGGCTCGCCAAGCTCGCCAGCCAGGAGCTCGACGCCATCGTCCTGGCCGTCGCCGGCCTCACCCGGCTGGGCTGGGAAGACCGCATCACCCAGATCCTGCCGCGCGAGATATGCCTGCCGGCGGTAGGGCAGGGGGCGCTGGCCATCGAGATCCGCGAAGGCGACACCCGCGTCCGGGAGATACTGGCCTTCCTCCACCACGAGGAAACAGCCGCAGCTGTGACCGCCGAGCGCGCCTTTCTCAATGAAGTCGAAGGCGGCTGCCAAGTGCCCATAGGCGTCTTCGGCCGCATCGAGGCAGACACTCTCGTACTCGATGCCGTCATCCTGTCCGGCGACGGCAAAACCAGACTGGCGGACACCCTCGGCGGCCCGCCGGCGGAGGCCGAAACCCTCGGCCGCTCCCTGGCCCGTCGCATGTACGCGGCCGGCGGCCGGGAAATACTCGCCGGCCTTGTAGGCTACGGCAAGGTCAAGGAGGAAGAATATGAATAAAGGCATGGTATACCTCGTGGGCGCCGGCCCCGGGGATTATAAACTCATAAGCGTCAAAGGCCAGGAATGCATCGCCAAGGCCGACTGCCTCGTCTACGACCGCCTGGCTGACGACCGCCTGCTCGCTTACGCCCGCGAGGGCGTCGAGCTCATCTACGTCGGCAAGGCGTCCAGCGACCATACCCTCAGTCAGGACGGCATCAACGCCCTGCTTGTCGCCAAGGCCCAGGAAGGCAAAACCGTTGTCCGCCTCAAGGGCGGCGACCCGTTCGTCTTCGGGCGGGGCGGGGAAGAGGCGCTCGAGCTCGTCGCCGCCGGCATTCCCTTCGAAGTCGTGCCTGGCGTCACCTCGGCCATCGCCGTGCCGGCCTACGCCGGCATCCCTGTCACCCATCGCGGCATCGCCACCTCCTTCGCTGTCGTCACCGGCCACGAGGACCCGGCCAAAACCGAATCCTCCCTCCGCTGGGACAAACTCGCCCACGGCGCCGACACCCTCGTCTTCCTCATGGGTGTCGAAAACCTCCCCTACATTACCGCCAAACTCATCGAGCACGGCCGGTCGCCGGCCACCCCGGCGGCGGTCATCCGCTGGGGCACCAAGCCCGAGCAGGAAGTGCTCGTCACCACCATCGGCACGGCGGCGGCCGACGTCGCCGCGCGCGGCCTCAAACCCCCGGCCATCTTCCTCGTCGGCGAGGTCGCGGCCCTGCGCGACAAGCTCGCCTGGTTCGACAAGCGGCCGCTGTTCGGCCAAAAAGTGCTCGTCACCCGGGCCCGCGAGCAGGCCAGCATCCTCACCGCCGCCCTCGAAGAGCTCGGGGCGGAATGCATTGAAGCGCCGGCGATAAAAATCGTTCCCCCCGAAAGCTACGCCGCCCTCGACGCCGCCATCGGCGCCCTGGACGCCTACGACTGGCTCATATTCACCAGCGCCAACGGCGTCGACCACTTCTTCGCCCGCCTCCGGGAAGCCGGCCGCGACGCCCGCGCCCTCGGCGGCCGCAAAGTGGCCGCCATCGGCGCCGCCACCGCCGAAAGGCTCCGCCGGCACGGCATCCTCGCCGACATCGTCCCGGCCGAATTTCGCGCCGAAGGCATCATCGCCGCCCTCGAAAACCTCGTCAAGCCGGGGATGAAGGTGCTCATTCCGCGCGCCGAAGTGGCCCGCGACATCCTCCCCGAAAAACTGCGCGAGCTGGGCGCGGCCGTCGACGTCGTCACCGCCTACCGCACCGTCAGCGGCGGCAGCGACGGCCAGGGCCTCGCCGCCAGGCTGTCCGCAGGCGCCATCGACCTCGTCACCTTCACAAGCTCGTCCACAGTCACCAACCTGCTCGACCTGCTGGGGGAGGGCGGCCCGGCCCTTGTCGCCAAAGCAAAAGTCGCCTGCATCGGCCCCATTACCGCCGCCACCTGCCTGGACAAAGGCATCAAACCCGACATCGTCGCCGACGAATTCACCATAGCCGGCCTCGTCGAGGCCATCGGCAACCTATACAAGGAGGGGCTGGCATGACAAAACCGTACATCCGCCCGCGCCGCCTGCGGGCCTCCGAATCCATCCGCGCCCTCGTGCGGGAAACAATCCTCACCCCCGCCGACCTGGTCTATCCCCTGTTCGTCGTTCCTGGCGAAAAGATCAGGAACGAGATATCCTCCATGCCCGGCATCCACCACCTCTCCGCCGACATGGCGGTCGAGGAGGCCAGAATGGCCCGCGCCCTCGGCATCCCGGCCGTGCTCGTCTTCGGCCTGCCCGAATACAAGGACGAACAGGGCTCCAGCGCCTGGGACGCCAACCAGCCGGTGCAGCAGGCCATCGCCCGCATCAAGGACGCCGTCCCCGGTCTGGCCGTCATCAGCGACGTCTGCATGTGCGAATACACCAGCCACGGCCACTGCGGCCTCATCAAAGGCGGCGACGTCGACAACGACGCCACCCTCGGGCTGCTCGCCAAAACCGCCCTCAGCCATGCCGTCGCCGGCGCCGACATGGTCGCCCCCTCCGACATGATGGACGGGCGGGTGGCCGCCATCCGCGCCGCGCTCGACCAGAGCGGCTACGACAACGTCAGCATCATGTCCTATGCCGCCAAATACGCCTCCGCCTACTACGGTCCCTTCCGCGACGCCGCCCAGTCCGCGCCTCAGTTCGGCGACCGCCGCAGCTACCAGATGGACCCCGCCAACGTTCGCGAAGCCCTCAAAGAAGTCGCCCTCGACATCGAAGAAGGCGCCGACATTGTCATGGTCAAACCCGCCCTCGCCTACCTCGACGTCGTCCGCCAGGTCAAAGACAACTTCGACCTGCCGGTCGCCACCTACAACGTCAGCGGCGAATACGCCATGGTCAAGGCGGCCGCGGCCAACGGCTGGATCGACGAGCGGCGCATCGTCCTCGAAACCCTCACCGGCTTCAAGCGGGCCGGCGCCGACATCATCATCACCTACCACGCCCCGGACGCCGTCCGGTGGCTCAACGGCTAGAAGGAGGAAAAGAGCATGGCCTTCACCCTCGACAAATCGTCTGCCGCCTTCGAAGAAGCCAAGCGCCACATCCCCGGCGGCGTCAACAGCCCCGTCCGCTCCTTCCGCGGCGTCGGCGGCACCCCCGTATTCATTTCCGCCGCCAGGGGCAGCCGCCTCTACGACATCGACAACAACCAATACATTGACTATGTCGGCTCCTGGGGGCCGATGATCCTCGGCCACGCCCATCCGGCCGTCACCGAGGCCCTGCGCGAAGCCATCGGCCGCGGCACCAGCTACGGCGCCCCCACCCTCCTCGAAACCGAGCTCGCCCGGCTCGTCAAAGCGGCCGTGCCCTCCATGGATCTCGTCCGCTTCGTCAACTCCGGCACCGAGGCCACCATGAGCGTCCTCCGCCTCGCGCGCGCCTACACCAAACGCAGCAAAATCGTCAAATTCGCCGGCTGCTACCACGGCCACCACGACAGCCTGCTCGTCAAAGCCGGCTCGGGCGCCACCACCCTCGGCATCCCCGACAGCCCCGGCGTCCCCGAAGGCATCGCCGCCACCACCCTCACTGCCGCCTACAACGACGTCGCCGGCCTCGCCGACCTCTTCCACCGCCACGGCGAAGACATCGCCGCCGTCATCATCGAGCCGGTGCCGGGCAACATGGGCCTCGTCCTGCCCCATGAAGGCTACCTCCAGGCGGTGCGCGACATCACCGCCAAATATGAAAGCCTTCTCATCTTCGACGAAGTCATGTCCGGCTTCCGCGTCGCCTACGGCGGCGCCCAGGCGGCCTTCGGCATCGCCCCCGACCTCACCTGCCTCGGCAAAGTCATCGGCGGCGGCCTGCCCGTCGGCGCCTACGGCGGCCGGCGCGACATTATGGAGCACATCGCTCCGGCCGGCCCCGTCTACCAGGCCGGCACTTTGAGCGGCAACCCGCTCGCCATGACGGCCGGCATTGTCACCCTCAAAGCCATCGGTGTCCCCGGCTACTACGAGCGGCTGACCGATAAGACCGCCGTGCTGTGCGCCGGCGTCAAAGCCCAGGCCGAGAAATTCGGCTTCGAACTGCAGCACCACCAGATCGGCTCGATGTTCGGCCTCTTCTTCGCCGCCAAACCGGTATACGACTACGACAGCGCCAAACTATCCGACGTCGGCGCCTTCAACACCTACTTTCACGCCATGCTCGCCCAGGGCGTCTACCTCGCGCCTTCCCAGTTCGAGGCCGCCTTCATGTCCTCGGCTCACTCCGACGACGACATCGCCGCCACCATCGCCGCCAGCGCGGCCGCGTTCGCCAAGGTGGCCGATTATCTGAAAAACAAATAAAATACCGGCAAAAATATCGGTATTTTTGTGTATACATGAAAAAACGGGGGCTTATGGCTTAATCCGGTAGTGCCTGCGGCCCTCATCTTGTGTTAAAATAGATACATCTTGGGTGCACTTTTGTCTGCATGCGGAAAGTCAGCAGCAAAAACAGTCTACAAAGAGGCAGGTGCTCGATACTTGGACATCGCAGAGCGGGTCGCGGCCAACCGCGATTACATCGTGGCCATGCGGCGTCACTTCCGGATGTACCCGGAAGTGGGCGGCGAGGAACGCGAAACGCAGAAAAAAATCATGGCCGAACTTACGGCCATGGGCATCAAAGCCCGGGAAGCCGGCGGCACGGGAGTCATCGCCGACATCCCCGGCGCTCCCGGCGGCAAGACCGTCGCCATGAGGGCTGACATCGACGCCCTCCCCATCAACGACGAAAGCGAAAAACCCTACAAGTCCCGCATCAAAGGCGTCTGTCACGCCTGCGGCCACGACGGCCATGCAGCCATGCTGCTCGGGGCGGCCAAGACATTCGCCGCCATGGGCGCTGAACTGCCCGGCAACGTGCGCCTCATCTTCCAGCCCAGTGAGGAGCGCTTCCCCGGCGGGGCGGAAATTATGATCGCGGCCGGCGCGATGGACGGCGTCGACGCCGTCGTCGGCGCCCATCTCTGGCAGCCGCTGCCGGTCGGCGTCATCGGTGTCACCAACGGAGCGCTCATGGCCTCCCCCGACGAATTCACCATCACCATCCAGGGCAAAGGCGGCCACGGCTCCATGCCCCACCAAACCGTCGACTCCATCCTCGTCGCCGCCCAGCTTGTGCTGGCCCTCCGCACCATCACCGGCGCCAACGTCGATCCCCGCGAACAGGCTGTCCTCACCATCGGCATGTTCAAAGCCGGCGAAGTATTCAACATCATCCCCGATACCGCCGTCCTCAAAGGGACGGTCCGCTCCTTCGACCAGAGCGTACGCGACGCCGTCTTCGCCCAGATGGAGGCCTACTGCCGCGGCATCTGCGCCGCCTCGGGCGCCAGCTATACCATCGATCCCATCTTCGGCTACCCGCCGGTGGTCAACAACCCGAAAGTAACCGCGGTGGTCGCCGCGGCCGGGTGCGAGGTGGCCGGCGTCGAAATCCAGGACGTCAAACCGCTCATGGTCGGCGAAGACTTCTCCTACTACCAGCACAAGGCCCCCGGCTCCTTCTTCCTCGTCGGCGCCGGCAATCCCGCCAAAGGCTGCGTCCATCCCCACCACCATCCCAAATTCGACATTGACGAAGACGCCCTGGGATACGGCGCCGCAACGATAATCAGAACTGTTCTCAAACTGCTCGCCGGGTAACCGGGCAAAATCAAGGCACAACGGTGTGCTTGATCATAGGATGTCCACCCAGTTATTAAATTTTTTAAGCGAGGTGAGAACGTGAATCCGGTAAAAGTCATCCTGACCCTTATCCCCTTCGTCTGGACTATTGGGGGCATTCCCTTCGTCAACACAGTCAAACCGATAGTTTTCGGCCTGCCCTTCCTGGCTTTCTGGCTGTGCTGCACCATCCCGATCTCGTTCGTATGTCTGAGCATTCTCTACAAAATGGATTCCGGCAAAAACGAAGAGGAATAGGTTGAAAGGAGGTAACGCAGATTATGTCCAATGAAACAATGGCCCTTGCCATAATATTCGCATTTGTAATCGGCACCACCATCGTCGGGATGGTCCCCGGCATGAACAAAAAAATGAGCCTCGAAGAATGGGCGGTCGGCGGCCGCAGCTTCGGACGCTGGCTCAACTGGTTCATCCTCGCCGGCGAAATATACACCGCGTTCGCCTTCCTCGGCGGCAGCGGCTGGGCGTACGCCCGCGGCGGCCCCACCTTCTACATACTTGGTTACGGCGCCCTGGCGTACGTCGTCGGCTACTACGTCCTGCCCGCCATCGCCCCCATCGGCCGCAAACACGGCCTTATGACCCAGCCCGACCTTGTCGAGCACATGTATGACAGCAAATGGCTCGGCATTCTCACCGCCTGCGTCGGCGTCGCCTTCCTGATGCCGTACCTGCAGCTCCAGCTCACCGGCTTGGGCCTTATCATCGAAACCTGTTCTTATGGCATTATTCCGCGCGTGCCGGCCATGCTCATCGCCTTCACCATGGTCGCCGCCTTCGTTTACCTCAGCGGCCTGAAAGGCGTCGCCTCCACCGCCGTCATCAAAGACGTCGTCATGATCGTCGCCGTCGTCTTCTTCGGTCTTTACCTGCCGATCCACTTCTTCGGCAGCGTCGGCGGCATGTTCGAGGCCCTGGACGCCGCCAAACCCGGCTTCCTGGCCTTGCCGGGCGGCACAAAAGTCCTCGACGTCAGCTGGGCGATGTCCACCCTTGTTCTTACCAGCCTCGGCTTTTACATGTGGCCCCACTTCTCGGCCAACAGCTTCAGCGCCAAGAATCCGGACGTGCTGCGCCACAACGCCATCTATCTGCCGCTCTATCAGATCTGCCTCATCTTCCCGATGCTGATCGGCTTCACCGCCCTCATGGTCCTCAGCCCGGCCCTCAAGGTGCCCGACATGGCCTTCATGGCCATCGTCCAGCAGGTCTTCCCCGGCTGGGCCCTCGGCCTCGTGGGCGGCGCCGGCGCGCTGGCGTGCATGATTCCGGCCGCCGACCTCATCCTCTCCACCTCGATGCTCTTCACCCGCAACGTCTATGGCCGCACGATCGGTCAGGGCGCCAGCCATGAGACCCAGGCCAGACTGGCAAGAGTGCTGGTTCTCGTTCTCACCGCCGTCGCCCTCGCCCTGGCGATCTACGCGCCCAACATGCTCGTCAACCTGCTCCTCACCGGCTACTCCGGCGTCACCCAGTTCTTCCCGATGATCGTCCTCGGCCTCTTCTGGAAGCGGGCCACCAAGGTCGCCGCTTACTCCGGCCTGATCGTCGGCGAGTTCCTGGTATTCTTCCTCATCCTCAACAAGATGGATCCGTTCGCCATCGCCGGTCTGCACCTCAACGCCGGCTTCGTCGCCCTGGTCGTAAACTTCGTGGTCTTCGTCGCTGTCAGCTTGGCGACGAGTACGCCGGCGACCATCGAGCGCAAAGCCAAAGCCATCGGCTAAGCTCCTGCCCATACCTGGGCAGGCCGTTGATGACCACCATCTGCGGCGTTGCCCCTCGGCTGCCATCCTCAGCGTACGTTCGTGTACGCTTCCGGTGTCAGCCTCCGGTGCGCCTTGCATCTGGCGGCCCTGAACGGCCTGCGGTATATCCGTTAATTGCTGAACCCCGGCACTCGCAAGAGTGCCGGGGTTTTCGTTTGTCCGCTGCATTTGTGCACTGCGTCACGCAGTCCGGCTGACCGGCCGCACCGGCGCCACACGTTATTTTACATAAAATAAAAGTATGTGAAAGAGAAACTTATCACATGCGGATTATTAAGAAAGTGACAAAAATAACATATTAAAATTCGTTAAGTGAAAGATGTAACGTTCTATAAATAACTATATTGACATTATATCTTTATCTAATTAAAATCAAATTACGTGATACAATCAAGCGCGAAAAGCGAGAAAATGATAGGAGGAAAAATTATGTCTACTTCACTTCAAACCGTGACGGATATCGTGGCCGCGCCGGGGGCCGGGCAGGCGGCATTGTTGCAGGCGCTGCTCGCCGTCCAGGACGCCAGCCCCGAGAACTATGTCAGCGAGGAGGCGGTCAACGAAATAGCCCACCTCCTCGGCATATCCCGCAGCCGCGTATACTCCACCGCCTCATTCTACAGCGTCATATCGCTCAAACCGCGGGGTCGCCACATCGTCCGCATCTGCATCAACGCCCCGTGCGAAAACGCCGGCAAACAGGCCGTCCTCGCCGCCCTCGAACAGGAACTGGGCGTCGGTCTGGGCGGCACCACCCCCGACGGCCGCTTCACCCTCGAAGGCGTAAGCTGCCTGGGAGCCTGCTACATGTCGCCGGCCATCAAAATAGACAAACAGCTTTACGGCGACCTGACGGCCGAAGCGGCCGTAGCTGTCATCCGCCGCTATAGGGAGGAGGAGAACATTGGGCACACAGCTTGATAACGCCAAATCGGTATTTCGCCTCGGCCTCTTCCGCGAATTCCCCACCCTCATGCACTACCGCGACTTCGGCGGCTACCAGGCTCTCGCCAAAGCCCTGCTCGGCAGCCCAGGAGCGGTCATCGGCGAAATAGGCGCAGCCGGCCTGCGCGGCCGCGGCGGCGCCGCGTTCCCCGCCGCCGCCAAGCTGCAGATGGTCCGGGACAACCCGCCCGGCGAGCGCTACGTCATCTGCAACGCCGACGAAGGCGAACCCGGCACCTTCAAAGACCGCTTCATCATGACCCACATCCCCTTTCAGCTCCTTGAAGGCATGACAATCGCCGCCTACGCCGTCGCCGCCGCGCAAGGCTTCATCTATATCCGCCACGAATATCCCGAAGCCCAGGAAACAATGCGCCGCGCCATCGCCGCCGCCCGTGCGGCCGGCCTGCTCGGCAGCGACATCCTCGGCAGCGGCTTCTCCTTCGATATCGAAATATTCTCCGGCGCCGGCAGCTACCTGTGCGGCGAAGAGACCGCGCTCCTGTCCTCCATCGAAGGCAAAAAGGGCCGTCCCCGCCTCAAGCCGCCCTACCCGACGCAGAGCGGCCTGTGGGGCAAACCCACCCTCATCAACAATGTCGAGACACTGGCCAACATCCCGCCCATCGTCGGCCGCGGCGCCGACTGGTACCGCGCCCTTGGCACCGCCGACAGCCACGGCACCAAGCTCATCTCCCTGTCGGGCGACGTCGCCAGCCGCGGCCTCTACGAAGTACCCTTCGGCACCACCTTCCGCGAAATCATCGACAACTACGGCGGCGGCATCAAACAGGGACGTCTCAAAGCCGTCAACATCGGCGGCGCTTCCGGCGTCGTCGTGCCGCCGTGGGAACTCGACTGCCCGCTGGAATACAGCGCCTGCAGCCAGCGCGGCATCACCATCGGCTCCGGCGCGGTATTCGTCATGGACGACAGCCGCTCTATCCTCGAAAACGTCCGCAACCGGGTCGACTTCTTCCTTCACGAAAGCTGCGGCAAGTGCACCCCCTGCCGCGAAGGCCTGCGCCAGGCGGGGCGGATAATCCACAACCTGCTGGATGGCGCCGCCACCCTCGCCGACATCGACAACCTCGAGCGCTACACCCGCACCATGCAGAACGCCGCTTTCTGCGGCCTCGGCCAAGCGGCCGGCAACAGCCTCAGCTCCTCGCTCAAATACTTCCGCGGCGAATACGAAGCCCTGTGCCGCGACCGCGACCAAGCCGCACCAAAGGAGGCGACAGCATGACCGGCACCGTCAAATTCCACCTCAACGGCCAGGAAGTCGCCGTGCCCGCCGGGCTCACCATCCTCGAGGCGGCAAGCCTGCACGGCGTCAAAATACCCACCCTCTGCCACCATCCCGACCAGCGGGTAAAAGCCAACTGCCGCGTGTGCGTCGTCGAAGTCGAGGGCCAGAAAAACCTCGCCGCCTCCTGCGCCACCGCCGTCACCGCCGGCATGAAGGTCAGGACCAACTCGCCCCGCATCCGCGAGACCGTCCAGACCATCCTCGAACTCATCTTCGCCAACCACCCCCAGGAATGCCTCACCTGCATCCGCAACGGCAACTGCGAGCTCCGCCGCCTGGCGGCCGACTACGGCATCCGCGAAGTCAAGGGCGAAATGGCCTGTGACGCCCTGCCGCTCGACACCTCCACCCCCTCGATCGTCCGCAACCCCAACAAATGCATCAAATGCGGCCGCTGCGCCGAAGTCTGCCACCATGTCCAGGAGACCGGCATCCTCTACAGCCATTTCCGCAGCGTCGACGTCCAGGTGGCCCCCGAATACGGCAAATCCCTCAGCGACGTCGCCTGTGTCCTGTGCGGCCAGTGCGCCGCCGTCTGCCCGGTCGGCGCCATCCACGAAAAAGACGACATCGCCCGCGTCTGGGCCGCCCTCGACGACCCCGCCAAGCACGTCGTCGTCCAGGTCGCGCCCGCGGTCCGGGTATCGATCGCCGAGGAATTCGGCCAGCAGCCGGGGACGATCGCCACCGGCCGCCTCGTAGCCGCGTTGCGCAAACTCGGCTTCGACCGCGTCTTCGACACAGACTTCACCGCCGACCTCACCATCATGGAAGAAGGCCACGAACTCCTCCATCGCCTCAAAAGCGGCGGCGCCCTGCCGCTCATCACCTCCTGCAGCCCGGGCTGGGTCAAATACATCGAGCACAGCTACCCCGAGCTGCTGCCCCACGTCTCCACCTGCAAATCCCCCCAGCAGATGTTCGGCGCCCTCGCCAAAACCTACTACCCCGACAGGGCCGGCATCGACCCTGCCGACATATTCGTTGTCTCGATAATGCCCTGCACCGCCAAAAAATTCGAAAGCGAACGTCCGGAAATGAACAGCAGCGGTCATCGGGACGTCGACGCCGTCCTTACCACCCGCGAACTCGGACGCATCCTCAAACAGGCCGGAGTCGACTTTGCCGCCCTCCAAGACAGCGACTTCGACGATCCCCTCGGCATCTCCACCGGCGCCGCCGCCATCTTCGGCGTTACCGGCGGCGTCATGGAAGCCGCCCTGCGCACCGTCTACGAAGTCGTCACCGGCCAGGAGCTTGAGAGCGTCGAATTCACCGCCGTCCGCGGCCTCCAGGGCATCAAGGAGGCCACCGTCGACCTCGCCGGCGCCCCCGTCAAAGTTGCCGTAGCCCACGGCCTCGGCAACGCCCGCCGCATCATGAACCTTCTCCGCGCCGGCCTGGCCGACTACACCTTTATCGAAATCATGTGCTGCCCCGGCGGCTGCATCGGCGGCGGCGGCCAGCCCTACGGCACCACCGACGCCGTCCGCCGCCAGCGTATCGAGGCCGCCTACCGCGTCGACGCCGGTCTGGCTTTGCGCAAATCGCACCAAAACCCCGCCGTCGCCAAGCTCTACGAAGAATTCCTCCGCCAGCCGCTCAGCGAAGTGTCGCATCACCTGCTGCATACCAAGTACCGCAACCGCAGCCTGTATAAACTCAAAGGCTAGGCAGCCCGCTCACCCTCGCACCGCAAAAACCCCCGGCGTACGCGCCGGGGGTTTCGCATTCCGTCCTGATCCTGAGAATATAGGACCCTGGCCTCATATTTATAGATTATTTCCAATATAGCACAATATTTAGTAGGATTTTCCGTTTTTACCGGGAATTATACACAAATGGGACTTAACAGAACACTGTTATGTTCCGATATAAGCATTGGGAACCAGTTTCAGGATGGTGTACAGATGTACGACGACAGGGCGGCCGGCATCGCCGGCAGCGCGGAATCCATCCAAATACTGGCGCGCCGGGCGAGCATCGCCTTCGCCGCCTTCAGCGGCCTCAGCGCCTGGTACCTACAGTCATCCGCATGGGAGTTGGCGGTCGGCCTGGCGGCAGCCTACGCTCTATATAGCCTTACCCTCTGCCGGCGCAAAGCGCCTCCCGGCGTCGGCGAGCTTTTCCTCAGCGTCGCCCTCTGCGCCGGACTCACCCTCGTCCAGGCCGGCTACAGCGATATCCTCTACCCCCTGCTGCTCCTCAGAATGGCCCTCAGGGCCGGTCACCGCCGGGCCGTCCGGATCGCGCTGATCATCGCCGCCGTCCAGCTCGGCGCCACCGCCGCCGTCACGCCCGCCGTCACACCCGCCGCCATAGCCGGGATGCTCTTCAACCTTCTCGGCGCCGCCGTCGTCACCTACGCCGCCGTTTACATCGACGCCCTCATCACCAGACAGGCCAGCGACGACAAACAGATGCTCGAACTCATCAGGCAGAACGACCGTAACTACCGCATGGCCCTCACCGACGCCCTCACCGGCCTCTACAACCACCGCGCCTACAAAGAACGGATCGACAGCCTGTCCCAGTATGTTCTCCTCGTCATCGACATCGATCACTTCAAAAAACTCAACGACACCCACGGCCACCTCATCGGCGACAAAGTGCTGGTCGCCCTCGGCAACATCATCAAAGTAAGCGTGCGCAGCGGCGATCTCGCCTTCCGCTACGGCGGCGAGGAATTCGTCGTCGTCCTGCCCGGCACCACCGCCCAGGTGGGGCTGAAAATCGCCGAACGGCTCCGCAGCAAAGTCGCCGAATGGGCCTTCGAAGGCGAAAAAGGCCGCATCCCGGTCACCATCAGCATCGGTCTGTCGGTAAAAAAGCCGGGGATGAACAGCCAGGTGATCTTCGAGCAGGCCGACCGCGCCCTCTATCGCGCCAAACAGCTCGGCCGCAACAACGTCCAGTCCTACCTCAAACCCGAGGTGGCGGTAAAATACGGCATGTAACTGGGGAGTGACATTGTGAAGGACGTACAATACCTCAGAAAGATCCCCGTTTTCGCCGACCTCCCCGACGAAGCCCTGCTGACCATCCACCAGTACACCATCGAAAGGGTGTACCGTCGCGGAACGGTCATTTTTTTCGAAGGCGACAGCGGCGAAGGCTTCCACTACGTCAAAAGCGGCAAGGTCAAAATCGTCAAAGCCACCGGCGACGGGCGCGAGCATATCATCAAAATCCTCACCCCCGGCGACCTCTTCGCCGAGGTGCTGCTCTTCAACAACCAGCCCTACCCGGCCACCGCAATAGCCGCCGAGGAAGCCTGCATCGGCATAATCAAAAACAGCGACCTCGAACGCCTCGTCCTCGGCAACAACAAACTCGCCCTCCAGCTTATCAAAGCCCTGAGTCAGCGCCTCCTCTACGCCCAGCAGAAGATCAAGAACCTCGCCCTCGGCGACGTGCTGGCCCGCACCGCCGAAACGCTCCTCCGCCTCGGCGGCGAGCACGGCCGCCAGGACGAAAATGGCGTCATCGTTATCGCCATCGACCTCTCGCGGCAGGAACTGGCCAACCTCGTCGGCACCACCCGCGAAACGGTCACCCGCACCCTGAGCGCCCTCAGAAAGGACAAGATCATTGACTTCGTCGGCGACAAAATGGTAATCCTGAAACCCGATAGACTCAAAAGCTACATCGAATAGTCGGCCGCCCAGCAGCGCCCACCTGCGGCGCACCCGCAAGGGGCAGGCCGCCACTCTAACCGCTGAAGCGCTAAGAGTGGCGCACTTGCTCCTCGGCTGCCATCCTCAGCGTACGTTCGTGTGCGCGCGATGCTGTTAAACCGATCTTGCGCAAACAATGTATATAAACCTTGTCGCGGAGGAAACGGTGGTGTCAGCCTCCGGTGCGCCCCGCACACTATTCGTGCCGGCTATCGCCATAAGGAAAAATGCGCTGGCAAAACCAGTGTAATCAGGACGTGCATCTGGGCACTTCTGAACGGCCTCTCGTAATTACAGGAAAAGCTGGCATAACAAATAACAAAAGGCGGGGGCTACAGCCCCCGCCACTCTTATGCTTTCCCGACAGCCACTTCCACCTTGTCGCCGTTCTTCACCGGCGTCGTGAACTCGGCCGCCTCCCCATTGACCATGATGCCCACCCGGCTGCCAGTAGGCAGCGAACGGGGGTCGAACTCCGCGGCCAGCAGAACGTCGCTAACCATCGGCTGAATCTCGTAACTCTTATAATCCACATAGCTCCCCGGCCGCACGGTATCGACCGCCGCCGCCGGCTTGCCGGCCACCGTGAACGACCAGCGGCGGAGCGGCACACGGCACTTGCCGCCGTTGAACAGCACGATATACGCGTCCTCCGTCTCCTCGTCGAAGCCGAGAAGCTCGGCGAGAGTGGGGGAGGCGACCGGCACAGTAACGATAATATCGTTATCGTTCACCGGCGTCGCGGGCCCGCAGCGCACCCCGTTAAGCATATACTCCGGCCAGCGTACGAACGTCCGCTCGCTGCCGTTCACGATGAAGCGGTATTCCCGCGCATCGGTGGGGCGGCCGGCCAGGCTCAGCAATTCGGTCAGCGTCGCCGGTTGACGGCAGACCACTTGGTCGCGGTCCGCCAGCTTGGTGGCGGCGGTCGCCGCTTTGCCGTTGACGGTGACCAGCGGTCCCACCGTGACAAGCTCGTTGTCGATAATGACCGTAAAAGAAGCGGGCACAGGGATAAGCTCGCCGACAGTAGGGCGGGGGCTGCTGCCGTCCTTGCCCTTTTCCACCTTGAGGACAGCCCCTTCGCTCAGGCTGTCGCCGAAGGAAGCCTCCGCGCCGTTGAGCAGGATATAGCCCGGCTGGCCGAGGCTGCCGGGGAGGAACCGCTTCTGGCCGTTGATCGTAACCGTAAAGCCCATCCCCGGCCGGCCGTGCAGGCTGCGCACGTCGATGCCGGCCACCAGCAGGGCGTCGGCGACCGTCAGCCTGCCGAGATTGAAGAGGCGCAGGGGGCGGTCGTTGAGCGTCACCTGCACGAAAGTCAGCGAGCGGCCGCCGGCCAGCTTGAGGATGCCGAGCGGCGTCACCCCGTCGGGGGCGACGAGCGCGGCCGGGATGTCGAGGAGATTGTCGACCGCGTCCGGGCGGCGGATCGCCACCCGTGAGGCCGCGATATCCAAAGCCGCGGCCAGCGTTTCCGGCAGCGCGGGCGTCAGCGAGCCGCCGCCCACCAGCAGCACCGCCTGGGGCGGGGCTGCATTCAGCGCCAGGATCTGGGCGGCGATCGCCTTGGCCAGATCCGCCACCACCGGCGAGATGCGTTCCACGATTCCGCCGGCGGCTAGCTTATGAGTCATACCCAGCACATCGGTGAAAGAAACCTTCTTGCGGACGTCGCCCAGCTTGCGCTTCAGCATCTCCGCCACTTTGAAATCCAGCAGATATGCCTGGGAAACCGCCTCAGTGATCTCGTCGCCGGCGAACGGCACCATGCCGTAGCCGATAACCGACCCGTCGCGGGTAATGGCAACGTCGGACGTACCGGCGCCCACATCCACGAGGGCCAGATTGAGGTGGCGCATCGTCGGCGGGATAAGGACGTTTATCGCGGCAATCGGCTCAAGGGTGAGAGTGGCCATCTCCAGGCCGACAGTCTCGATGGCCGCTTGCAGCGAATCGATGACCTGGCGCGGCAGGAAAGTCGCGATCACTTCAATTGTCGCGCTTTTGCCGCGCTGGCCGACCAGCGTCTTCATCGTCGTGCCGTCGAGGGTAAAGCGGACGACGCTGTAGCCTACGCAATAATAGCCGGTGGGATCGGCGACCGCCTTGGTCGTAGCCAGTTGGTGCTGCGCCGCCTGGATGGCCGCCAGCTCCAGCGCCCGTTCGTCGTCGCCCGTCAGAGCGCCGCGACCGCCGCAGTCGATCTCCGCGCCGGCCCTCAGAGTGCAGAGCGCCCGGCCGGCGGCGGCCACCGACACCTTCTTCAGCTCACCGACCTTGTCGGTGAGGCGGGCAGTGACGCTGGCCAGCACTTTGGCCACCTCGGGCACATCATGGATCTGACCGTCCAGCATCGCGCGTGTCGTGTGCTCCTGCCGTTCGGCGACCAGAACCTTGATGCCGGCGGCCGTTTGCTCGCCCACCAGGCCGACGACGCTGCGGGTGCCGATATCGAGGGCAAAAAGCAGCTTCTTATCCATAGGCCGTTCTCCTTATAAAACAAAACAGTATATTATTCTTCGCCTTTTGCGCGGGATTTCCTTTTCCCGACCCCGTAAGCGGGAGAGCCCTGGCGCAATTTGTCAGAAAAAATTCATCACTCGCGGCAGGTATAAAAGCAGCGCCGGCGAATATGATAATTAGTAATAGTACCAGATACTATTAATTGTTAACAAGGAGGCATCGCGATGCAGACCAACTGGTGCGAACACCCGGACAAAACCTGTCGGTATACCACCCTGAAATACAACTTCGCCAGCGGCGAAGTGCTCCTCAGGGTTCAGATTTGGATGTGTCCGGAGTGCGGCGTACACGGCGCCGACACCGAGATCGTCGAACCCCATCTCCCCAAAAAGCACGGCGTGGCGATTTAAAAGGAGGACCGGGCGACAGCCCGGTCCTTCCTTTTTCCGCTGTGGGTATATTTGGCGAGGCTGTTCTGGTAAAATATTGTTTAGGGCTTCGTGCCCCGGTTACAGTGAGACCACCCCGGGAGGGATACCCTTGCTAACAACGCTCACCATCAGCGAATTCACCGCCAGGCTGGCCTCCAAAGAACCCGCCCCCGGCGGCGGCAGCGCGGCCGCCCTGTCCGGCCTCCTCGGCGCCGGCCTCGTCGAAATGGCCATCAGCCTGACCCGCGGCCGCAAAGAGTTCGCCGCCCACGAGGCGTTGCTCGCCGAGCGGGAAACGGCGCTCGGCCGCCTGCGCATCGACCTCCAGCTCCTCATCGACCGCGACGCGGCCGCCTTTACCGCCGTCATGTCCGCCTACGCCCTGCCGGAGGAAACCCTGGCCGAGCAGGAAACCCGCGCCGCCGCCATCCAGCAGGCCATGAAAGAAGCGGCCGAAGTGCCGCTTCTCACCGCCCGCGCCTGCCTGGCCGTCCTCCAGACCGCCGAAGAGGTGCTCGGCGCCGTCAACCCGCACGCCGTCAGCGATCTCACCGTCGGCGTCCTATCCTGTCACGCCGGCCTCATGGGCGCGCTTTTAAACGTCGCCGTCAACCTGCCCGAGCTTACGGACAAAACCCTGGTGCACGCACTCCGCGAGCAGGCGCGGCTTCTCCGCGCCCGCGCCGCCGAACTCACCGCCGCCATCGAAGCGAAAGTTTATAGCGACCCCGCCTTCGCCGTAATGCGGGCATAGCGCCATGGGGGTGATAATCGTCGCCCTCGCCGCCGGCGTAGCTCTCGGGGCCTGCCGCCTGCTGCCCGCCGCTTGGCTGGCCGTCCTCGGCCGACTGATGACGGCTACCCTGTTCATCATGCTCGCCGCCCTCGGCGCGCAGATCGGCGCCGACCGGGAACTGCTCGCCAACCTCGGGCCGCTGGGCTGGCGCGCGTTCGTCATCAGCGCCCTGAGTGTCGCCGGCAGTATCGTCGCCCTCTACCTTGCCGCCAAAAGCTTCCGTCTCCCCGGCGGCCCCTCCGAAAAGGGGGACGGCTGATGGCCCTGTTTGTCGCCGCCGCCGTCCTCGGCGGCATCCTCCTCGGCTGGGCGGCGCTGCCGCCGTCCGCCGCCGCCTGCCTCGACACGGCCATCACCGCCATCCTCGCCTTCCTTGTCTTCCTCGTCGGCATCGACATCGGCGGCAACCGCGACGCCTGGCGGCAGGCCCTGGCCGCCGGGCCGCGCCTTCTCCTCGTGCCGCTCGCCGTCGCCGCCGGCAGCCTCGCCGGGGCCGCACTCGCCGGCGCGCTCCTCGGCATGCCGGTCCGGGAAGCGGTAGCCGTGGGGGCGGGCTTCGGCTGGTACAGCCTCTCCGGCGTCCTCATCGCCGCCACCTACAGCGTCGAACTCGGCGCGGTAGCCTTCCTGGCCAACGTCGCCCGTGAGCTCATGGCCTTCCTGCTCATCCCCGCCCTCGTCGCCCGCATCGGCAAACTGCCGGCCATCGCGCCCGGCGGCGCCACCACCATGGACTCCACCCTACCCCTCATCACCAGGGTCACCGACGCCCCGACCGCCCTCGTCGCCTTCGTCAGCGGCCTCGTGCTAACCGCTGCAGTACCGGTAATAATCCCGATAATCCTTGCAATGTAAAAAGGGGCGGGTGCGAAAGCGCCTGCCCCAGAAATAATATATGGCAGCAACTTGTTTCTTACTTCCCCTTCGCCTTCTTAAGGCTGAGCGAAATCCGGCCCCGTCCCTCGTCCACGCCGAGGATGAGGCAGTCGATGATATCGCCGACCGACACCACATCGAGCGGGTGGCGGAAAGGCTTGTCGCTAAGCTCCGAGCGGTGGACCAACCCGTTCGTCTTGACGCCGATATCGACGAAAACGCCGAAATCGGTCACATTATGGACGGTGCCCTTCACCACCGAACCGACCGCCAGATCGGACAGTTTGACGATATTCTTGCGGGTCAGCGGCTGCGGCAGATCCTCGCGCGGGTCGCGGCCCGGCTTGGCCAGCGCCGCCAGTATGTCCCGCACCGTCGGCTCGCCCGCCCCCAGAGCGGCGGCCAGCTCGGCGGCCTTCGCCTTCGGCAGCTCGCCCTGCAGCTTTGCCAGCTTCTCCCTGTCGGCCAGATCGCCGACCGCGAACCCCAGCCGCGCGAGGATCGCCTCGGCCAGGTGGTACGACTCGGGATGCACCGGCGTATTATCGAGCGGATTGACGCCGCCGGCCAGCCGCAGGAACCCGGCGCACTGCGTGAAGGTCGCCTGCCCCAGGCGGGGTACCTTCAAAAGCTGCTTACGGTCCGCGAACGGGCCGCTCTCGTCGCGGCGGGCCACGATATTCTTCGCCACCGCCGCGTTTATGCCGGCCACATACGTCAGCAGCTCGGGCGACGCCGTGTTGAGCTCCACGCCCACATGGTTGACGCACGACTCCACCACGCTCGTAAGCGTCCCGCCCAGCTCCTTCTGGTCGACATCGTGCTGGTACTGGCCAACGCCGATCGACTTGGGATCGATCTTCACCAGCTCGGCCAGCGGGTCCTCCACCCGGCGGGCGATCGACACCGCTCCCCGCAGCGAAACATCCAGGCCAGGCAGTTCGTCCTTCGCCAGCTTCGAAGCCGAATAAACCGACGCTCCCGCCTCGTTCACGATCAGATAGCGCACAGCCAGCCCGTGGCTGCCGATCAGCCCGGCCACGAACTCCTCCGTCTCATAAGAAGCCGTCCCGTTGCCGATCGCCACCAGGCTTACCCCGTGGCGCCTGATCGCCTCCAGGGCAACCTCGGCCGCCTGACGGCGCTGATTGTCGCTCGCCGTTATATACAGCGTCGATGTCGCCAGCACCGCCCCGGTCGGGCTTATCACCGCCATCTTGCACCCCGTCCGGTAGCCGGGGTCGAGGCCCATCACCGTATGGCCCGCGAGCGGGGCCGCCAGCAGCAACTGGCGGAGATTGAGGCCGAAAACGCGGATAGCCTGTTTCTCGGAATTCTCTGTCAGCTGATTGCGGATCTCCCGCTCCAGCGAAGGGAACAGCAGGCGCTTATAACCGTCGGCCACCGCGGCGCGGAGCAGATCGGCGAAGATCGACGGCCGGGTCACGACGGCGCGCACCACCAAATCGACATTCGTTTCATGGGCGGTCGCCAGCTCGACCTTCAGGACTTCCTTGCGCTCGCCCCGGTTTACGGCCAGCATCCGGTGAGACGGGATGCGCCGCACCGGTTCGCGGTACTCGCGGTAATTCAGATACTCCTGGCCCTCGGCCTCAGGCGCCGCCAGGCTCGTCGCGATCTCGCCCCCGGCCCACAGCTGCTTGCGGAGCATCGCCCGGATATCGGCCCGTTCGCTCGTCCCCTCGGCCACGATATCCTGCGCCCCGGCCAGTGCGGCCTCAGCCGAATCCACACCCTTGTCCGCATCGACATACCCGGCGGCGATTGCCAGCGGGTCGCCATCGGCAAGCTCCTGGGCCAGCATCAGCTCGGCCAGCGGCTCCAGCCCCCGTTCGCGGGCGATCTGGGCCCGGGTGCGCTTCTTCGGCCGGAAGGGGAGATAAAGATCCTCCAGCTCCTGCAGCTTGACGGCCGCCTTGATCGCCGCCTCCAGCTCGGGAGTAAGCTTGCCCTGTTCGGCGATGCCCGCCAGGATCTCCTCCTGGCGCTTGATGAAATTGCGCAGATACTGCACCCGCTCCTCCACGGCGCGGATCTTCTCCTCATCCAGCTCGCCGGTCGCCTCCTTGCGGTAGCGGGCGATAAAAGGCACCGTATTGCCCTCGTCCAAAAGCCGGGAAGTCGCCTCCACCTGGGCCGTCCTTACGCCCAGCTCGCGGGCCACGACCGAAGAAATCTCGCTTGTCTGCACACCGTCACCAACCTAATCATCAAATTACTTGCACCCATATATTATATCATAAACCCCGGAGGGCCCTTCCATGCTGCCCGTAAAAGCCTACATGCGCCGACAGATTTTCCGGCTCGCCTGGCCGGTCATACTCGAAATGTCCGCCGTCATGCTCGTCAGTATCGCCGTCACCGCCATGGTCGGGCGGTTTGGCGCCGTCAGCCTGGCGTCCGTCGGCCTCGCCACCCTCGTCCAGTTCTCCAGCGCCATGGTCTTCGCCGCCGCCGGCACCGGCGCGGCAGCCATCGTCTCCCGCGAAGTCGGCGCCGGCAACTGGGCCGCCGTCCGCGCCGTAACCGGCCAGGCCGTGCTGCTCGCCGCCCTCTTCGGCGTCGCCCTCGCTCTGGCAGGGTTCGCCGCCGCCGGGCCGGTCTTCGCCTTCATCGGCGCCGACCCGGCAGTCGCGGCCCTCGCCGCCGACCTGCTGCGTATCATGTTCCTCTTCACCCCCCTCTACCTCGTTATGGCTGTCGGCAACGCCATACTCAGGGGGATGGGGGACACGCGGCGGGCTTTCGTCATCACCACCGCCACAAACCTCATCGGCCTTGCCGTCAGCGCCGCCCTCGCCTTCGGCTGGGCCGGCCCCGTCCTCGGCCCCCGCGGGGTCGCCTGGGGCAACACCTTTTACCAGCTCCTGGGCGGCCTCGTCGTCCTCGCCGCCCTCGCCGCCGACCCCCGCATCCGCCTCACGCCGGGCATGGTCCTGCGCTACGACCGCGCCGTCGTCGCCCGCATCCTCGCCATCAGCCTGCCGGCCGCCGGCGAACAGCTCGCCATGCAGGGAGGACGCATCGTCTTCACCTTCATGCTCGCCGGCGTCGGCACCGTCCAGTTCGCCGCCCACCAAATCGCCGTCCAGGCCGAATCCCTCTCCTTCATGCCCGGCTTCGGCCTCTCCGTCGCCGTCATGACCCTCACCGGCATCAACCTCGGCCGGGGACTGCCCCACCGGGCCCGGCAATACGTATGGCAGACCGGCAAAATAGCCCTCGTCGGCATGGGCGCCATGGGCATTATCTTCCTCGTCTTCGCCCGACCGCTCACCGCCCTGTTCATCGACGACCCCGCCGTGCTCTACTGGAGCACCCTCTGCGTCATGATCGCCGCCCTCGAACAGCCGACCATCGCCGTTACCTACGTCCTCGCCGGCGCGCTCCGCGGGGCCGGCGACACCAAATGGCCCATGTACGTCACCACCCTCGGGGTCTGGGTCGCCCGCATGCCGCTCATCTACCTCCTCATCGTCGTCCTGCGCTTAGACATCACCGTCGCCTGGCTGGTCACCGCCGCCGACTTCCTGCTGCGCAGCCTCGTCCTGTGGCGGCGCTTCACCGGCGGCAACTGGGAAAAGACCAAAAATATTTAGCATAATTTGCCTGCCGCCTCAATATATAAAAGTAGTACAATTACGTGGGGGTGGCGGTGTGCAAGCAGTGTGGAATAGCGTTATCAGCGGTTTTGAGGTGGTGAAACCCTTCCTGGCGGCCATAATCGTCATCGCCCTGCTGGTGCTGGTCGGCGACCGCGGCGGCAAGGCGGCGATCCGGCGTAACAACCCCTGCCTGGCGGCGCTGTGCATCTTCACATTTGCCCTCGGCACAGGCATGGCATCCTGGTTCCTCGTCCTGAAGCCCCTGTTCATCTTCGCCGGCGCGTCCTTTGCCCTAAGCTATCCGCTGGTCATGATGTACTGGGCCTTCTGGCTGCTGGTCGGCGTTCTCATCTCCGCCAAGAAACTCATCTACGAAAACATCAAACGCCAGGGTCAGCTTCCCTGATTCGCCCGGCGGCGCACAAGCGAAAAGCCCCGCTTCAATCCGAAGCGGGGCTTTTTTTGCCCAAGCCGGCCGGTCAGCCGGCGATCAGCTCGGTAATAACGATATTCGGTTTGAGCACCAGATCGATATCGGTGTGGCCATAATCCTCGATAACCCGCACCATCGGCCGTAAGGGGAAATGGACCCGATTGGCGACGACGTACCCTGTCCTGCCAGTATTCAGGCGGACGAGACTGCCGACCGGGAAGAGGGCCGCAGTATTGAGGAAAGCGCGCAGCAGATTCAGATCGAACAGCCTGTTGCCGCCGGCCACCATACCGTCGATAATCGCCTGGCGCGATTTGCCGCTCTGCTCGCTCTCGTTCATCGCGTTATCGAAACAATTCACGATGCACACCAGTCGCGACAACGGGTGAACATCCTTGGCCGGCAGGCCCTTGGGGTGCCCCGAGCCGTCGAAAGTCTCGTGATGTTCGGCGGCTATCCGGGGCACCGCAACGCTCACGTTGCTGCGCAGCAGCAGCTCGCGGCCGTAGATCGTATGGAGGAAAGCCTTATCCTGATCGCCCGCCGGCAGCATCGATTTGCCGAGATCGTGGAAAAGGGCGCCTAGCGCCAGGTCGCGCAGAATACTCCGCTCGAACTTCAGATACAGGCCGGTAACGACCGCCAGCAGGCAAACATTCACCGCATGCTGCGTCTCATCCTCGCTCGGCTGGCGCACCTGGACATTGACGATCTGATCAAGCTGTCCCGCGGCTTCGTCAATGACGCTGTCCACCGCTAGACCGATGCGCTGCATATGGGCGGCCGGGGGCCGGAAATTAAGGATATCCCACGCTTTCATCTGAAACAGCGCGCTGAAGCACTCCCTCAGCTCGGCCCGTAGCGCGGAACTGACAACCTTCGCCTGTTTGAGCGACTCGGCGTACGGGTCGAAAACGCAGATACCCTCGACACCGAGGCGTTTTAGGCGGGCGATATACGACCTTGTAAGCGTTATTCCCTTTTCCAGCAGCAAATTGCCGCGTTCGTCGACAACATCCTGGGTCAGCACCATGCCGGCGCCGGCGTCCCCAATCCGCATTCCCGTACCACCTCCTTGCCGCAAAAAAATGCCACTATAGCAATTATATATCTTCTTCCCGGGAAGCGGGAATTGTCGATTCGTCCCGAATATATAGGACTTAAGTCTCATCTTAAAGCATAAACCTCTCGGAAGCAAGCGCGCGGGTCATAAATCTCGCCCTCGCCGGCTGGGCGCATATTCCTGTCCGCCGTGGCGCATGCTATTGCTGATACAAGCGAAAGGGGGGATTTGATAGTGTTGTCGGCCAAAGAATTGATGCACCTGGAAGACTTCCTGACAATGGAACAGAGCTGCGCGAAAACCCTCAACTATTTTTCCAACCAGCTGCAAGACAATCAGGGTAAGCAGCTTCTCCAGCAGATGGCGCAGCGCAACCAGCAGAACTTCCAAACCATCAGTAAACATCTGAATTCGGGACAAAACCTTCAGTAAAGGGGTGATACCATGGTTCAAATGTCGGGACAAGGCCAGCAGAGCCAGCAGGGTCAAATGAGCGGCCAAAGCGCACAGGTCTCCGATCGCGACATCATGCAGATCTGCCTGAATGAGGCAAAGCATATGGCGACCTCGCTCAACATCTACATTCAGGAAGCTTCCAGCGAACAACTGAGGCGCGACTACATGACCGTCCTCGGCGAGATCTACAGCCAGGAGAAGCAGCTCTACGACTACATGCAGCAGAAAGGCTACTACAACGTCAAAAACGCCACCCCGCAGGACATCTCGCAGGCCCAGAGCAAGTTCGGCGGCCAGGCGCAACAGCAGCAGCAGGGGATGCAGTAGTACAATAGTCCCGTGGTTCTAGGACCGCGGGACTATTTTTCCATTTGGGACTTGACTTTATTTCTTGGACTAATGTAAAATAAAAATAAATATAAATGGATAACAATTATTCGTTATCTGTATTCATTGGAAGTAGGTGTTTTCGGTGGAAAACCGGGTAACCGCCCAGCTGCGGGAGAAAGGCTTCAAAGTCACCCCTCAGCGCTTGGCCATCTACAAAGTTTTGGCCAACACCAAAGCCCACCCCAGCGCCGAGATGATCTTTCAGCAGCTTCAGCCGTACTACCCGACGATGAGTTTGGCGACCGTCTACAAAACCGTGGAAATCCTCAAAGAAATAGGCCTCATTCAGGTGCTTAACGCCGGGGAAGACAGCTTCCGTTACGACGCGGACATCAGCATGCACCCCCATATCCGTTGCCTTCAGTGCGGCAGAGTCGACGACATCCACGACATCGACATCGCGGCCTTCATCGGCCAGGTTGCCGACAAGACTTCTTACCGCCTTAGCGGCCAGCAATTTTACTTCTACGGCTACTGCCCGACCTGTCAGGGCAAACCTACCAACTGACATCACGGAGGTGACAGACATGGCGGTATTCAAATGCGCCGTCTGCGGCGCCACTGCCGAAGGACGCTGCAAGCCGGGGAAATGTGCCCAGTGCGGCGCCCCCAAAGACAAGATCGAGAAGCAATAATAAGGCAACTTCGTAAAAGGTCCATCTGCGGCGTTGCTCCTCGGCTGCCATCCTCAGCGTACGTTCATGTACGCTTCCGGTGTCAGCCTCCGGTGCGCCTTGCATCTGGAGCCTTTTACTCGTTGCGCACAACCCGTATTCCAAAACCCGTCATGCGACGGGTTTTTTCTTATGCTACAGGAACCTGCATGCAAATTGCCGAATAAAGCCCCGAAAAGGAGGTACGCAAAATGGACTTTGCCCAATACATCGACCACACCCTGCTGAAAGCCGACGCCACCGTCGACGACATCGTCAAACTCTGCAACGAAGCTGACGAGCACCGCTTCGCCGCCGTCTGCGTAAACCCCGTATACATCGACCTCGCCGCCCACATCCTTGCCGGCAGCGGCGTGCGGGTCGCCACCGTCGTCGGCTTCCCGCTCGGCGCCACCTTCACCGCCGTCAAAACGCTCGAAACGCGCGAAGCCATCCAGCGCAAAGCCGACGAAATAGACATGGTCATGAACATCGCCGCCGCCAGGGTCGGCCAATGGGACGCCGTCGCCGACGACATCCGCCAGGTAGTCGCCGCCGCCGCCGGCAAAACCGTCAAAGTCATCCTCGAAACAGCCTTCCTCACCGACGACGAAAAGCGCCGCGCCTGCGAAGCGGCCGTCGCCGCCGGCGCCGGCTTCGTCAAAACCTCCACCGGCTTCGGTCCCGGTGGCGCCACCGCCGAGGACGTTCGCCTCATGCGCGCCGCCGTCGGCGACCAAGCGGGCGTCAAAGCCTCGGGCGGCATCCGCACCCGCCAGCAGGCCGAGCTCATGATCGCCGCCGGCGCCACCAGGCTGGGCACCAGCGCTGGCGTCACCCTGCTGTAGTTAACATAAAATACCGGTAGGCGTGCACCTCCCCCTGTGCTATAATGGGTTGCCTGTTAGCAGATAGGGAGGAGGGGAGGTCTGTGCGCAAAATGGTCATACTGGCAGTTTCCGTCGCCGCCGTCCTCAGCCTGGCCGCGGTCGCGCTGCTTCCGGAGCCCTTAAAGCCGCGGATGCTGCTCTACCCTTTGGCCCGCCAGGCGGCCCAGGCCAAAATGAACTATGAGACACGCCAACTGGCGGCTTACGAAACGCCCCACTTCATCATAAAATACTCGCCCGCCGACCAACCCACCGTCCCCATAGTCGCCGAGGCGGCGGAAGCGGCCTACGCGCCCGTCACCGAAGCGCTCGGCTACGCCCCGTCCGGGAAAACCCTCGTCGTCCTCTACCGCGACCGGAGCGAACTCAACAAGACCTTCGGCTGGTCGGGCGACCAGAGCGCCATGGGCGTTTACTGGGGCGGCGTCATCCAGGTGCTGTCTCCCCACGCCTGGCTCAAGGACGGGGCGGCCGGCGAATTCATCCGCACCGGGCCGATGGTCCACGAATACACCCACCTCGTCTTCGACCACATGAGCCGCGGCAACTATCCTCGCTGGTTCACCGAAGGCCTCGCCCAGTACCTCGAATACCGGGTCAACGGCTACGAATGGCGGACGGCCGACAACTCCCTGTACGGCCCCCAGTACACCCAGGCCGAACTCGACCGCGACTTCGACGACCTCGCCAACCAGGCGCTCGCCTACCGCCAGTCGCTGGCCGCGGTGCGCTACATCGCCGCCGTTCACGGTGAAACCGGCCTCCAAAACGTCATCGCCGCCCTTGCCGCCGGCCGGTCCATCGAAGAAGCCGTCGCCGCGTCCTTAGGGATGGACTACGCGGAATTCGCGGACGAGTGGCCCAAGTGGGCCAAAAACAATATGCAATGATGCGGCCACCCAGCAGCGCCCATCTGCTCAGCCTGTAGACAAAAGAGAAGAAGCACGCCTTGCGGCGCGCTTCTTCTTTTATTTGTTCTACCCCTGGCCCTTGTCGGTCGGACGCTCGGCCACGCTCTTCCAGATCTGCCGGGTATACTCGGTGATCTTTTCGTTCTGGGCCATGATCGCCTGCTGGTCGGCCTGGATAGGCGCCAGCTCGCGGCGGAGGAACTCCTGCGCCTGTTTCACGATTTTATCATAAGGTCCGCGCGCCTTTTTCCTGCGGAAAACAGCCATTTACATACCTCCTCGCGTCATCTACTACATAATATGCCGACGGTCGACACACGGTTCCGCCGCCGCACGAACCCCCCAGGCATAAAATTGCCATCCCTGGGAATTTTAGTAGGAACGACACATTACCGGAGGCTGCTATGACAAGTCAACGCATCCTATTTACCGGCGGGCTGCTGCTCTTCCTGCTCAGCATCGGCTACGGGCTGTTCCACGACAGCATCCTCCTGCCCGCCCGGCACCAGGCGCTGCACTACAACCTCGACATGGCCCTCAACATGGCGGCCAAAGGCGACATCACCATGGCCAGCGCCTTCGCCAGCCAGTTTGGCCAGGAAAACGGGGCCGGGGAAATCCAGGCCCGCATCCCCCTGCACCTCGCGCTCGCGGGAGCAATGACCGCCATCCCCCTCTGGCTGACCCCCAGGCTCGACATCAGCGAACGCATGAAGCGCATCATGGCGCTTTTCCTCGTCACTGGCGGACTTGTGCTGGCGGCCGGGGATTTCGTCAGCGTATCCGCCTCGCCGGAGCTCGGTCGTTACCTCGTGCTCGGCGGCTACGCTTGGCTGGGTCTGGGGCTGTCCGGCTACCTGCTGTACGCCGGCCTGTTCGTCTGGCTCCACGAGGAAGAGCGTCCTGCGAAGCGGGGGTAGCTTATGATTTCACGGCGGGAATTCATCAAACTATGCCTCGCGGCGACAGCCACTACCGGCCTCGCCGACCTCCTCATCCCCGCCCTCAGACAAGCGTGCGCCCAAAGCGCGCAGCCCCGGCCGCCCGTCGTCTGGCTCGAGCTCGGCTCCTGCACCGGCGAGAGCGTATCCCTCGACAACAGCAGGAACCCCGGCCTCTACCAGTTGCTCACCGAATTCATTGACCTCCGCTACCACTGGCTGTTCAACACCGTCCAAGGCGACGCCGCAGTGCAGGTCATGCTCGACACCGTCGAAAAAGAGGCCGGCAAATTCTGGCTGATTGTCGAAGGTTCGGTCATGACCGCCGCCGACGGCCGCTACAATCACATCTTCGCCCGCAACGGCGAAATGGTCACCGGCCTCGCCGCTCTCAAAGAATTCGCTCCCAAAGCCCGCTACATCGTCGCCGTCGGCGACTGCGCCGCCTTCGGCGGGCCAGCGGCCGCCCACCCCAACCCCGGCGGCGCCAAAGGCGTCTGGGACGTCATCACCGACCGGGTCATCGTCAATATCCCCGGCTGCCCCAGCCACCCCGACTGGATGACCAGCACCCTCAGCCACCTGCTCCTCTACGGCCTGCCTGAGCTCGACGCCTACAACCGCCCCAAGTTCTTCTTCAACCGCACCATCCACGACCAATGCCAGCGCCGCCAGCAATTCGAGGACGGCATCTTCGCCGCCTTCCCCGGTGACGACGGCTGCCTTTACAAAGTCGGCTGCAAAGGCCCGGTCACCCACGCCGACTGCCCCTCCCGCCAGTGGAACAACTACGTCAACTGGCCAGTCAAGGCCGGTGCCCCCTGCATCGGCTGCGCCAGTCCCCACTTCCCCGACGGCATGATGCCCTTCTACAACCACCTGCCCGACATCAAAACCCGGGCCGTAGCCGTCAGCGTCAGGAAGATCGGCGCCGCCTTCGCCGCCCTGGGGGTCGGGGCGGTCGCCACCCACCTCGCCGCCGGCGTTTTCGCCCGCCGCATCCACAAACACTACCTCGACGGCACCAAACCCAGCGACCCCACCCCGCCGGAAAACCTCGCCCAGGTCAAACAGGAACTCGACGACCTCATCCGCCAGCAGAACGCCCTCATGAGCGAAGCCAGGAAGCTCGAAGCCCCCGCGCCCCGCCGGCGGAAAAAATCCTGGCTGCGGCGCGTCCTCGCCTTCTGGCGCACCGAAGACAAGACCGGAAAGGACAAATAAATGGCCAGAAAGACCATCTTCCCCATGACCCGCCTCCACGAGCCCATGAGGATCGACGTCGAAGTCGCCGGCGGCCGGGTGGCGGACGCCTGGGTGAGCAGCCACCTCTACCGCGGCTGGGAGCAGATGATGATCGGCCGCGACGTACGTGACTCCGTCCTCTTCACCCAGCGCATCTGCGGCATCTGTTCCGTCGCCCACGCCGTCGCCGACTGCCTCGCCCTCCAGCAGGCCACCGGTCTTGCCCCGACCGTCAACGGCCAGCACCTCATCAACCTCATCCTCGCCGCCGACATCATCCAAAACCACCTCCGCCACTTCTACATCCTCACCCTGCCCGACTTTGCCGCCGGCCCAGATGTCCCCCCCTGGACGCCGCGTCCCGCCAAACCCGACCTCAGGCTGCCCCCCAAGGTCAACGCCGCCCTCGTCGACCACCTGCCCACAGGAATCGCCATTTCCGCCCGCGCCCACGAACTCGTCGCCATGTTCGGCGCCAAGGCCCCACACCAGCAGACCATCATGGTCACCGGCGTCACCCAGCAGCTGAGCGCCGACAACGTCAAGGCCGCCGGCGCCCTCGTCAGGGAAATCAGATATTTCGTCGAAGGCGCATACCTTCCCGACGCCCAGACCATCGCCGCCTATTACCCCGACTACCACACCATCGGCAAGGGCGGCGGCAACTACATATCCTTCGGCATGTTCCCCGACCCGCACACCGGCCTGCGGGCCTTCAGGGCCGGCGTACGTTTCGCCGACGGCACCGCCGAAGAACCCGACGCCACTCACATAAGCGAAGACGTCCGCTATGGCTGGTACCGCGAAGGGACCGGCGGCCGTCCGGACGCCGAAAGCACCGTCCCCGACCCCGACAAGCCCGGCGCCTACTCCTGGACCAAGGCCCCCCGCTACAAAGGGGCGCCTTTCGAAAGCGGCCCTCTGCCGCGGGCCATGATTAACGGCGAATACCGCGGCAAGAGCACCGGCGTCGCCGACCGCATCATCGCCCGCGCCCAGGAAACCCTCAAAATCTGCCGCCTCGCCGAAAGCTGGCTCGCCCGGCTCGTCCCCGGCCAGCCCACCCTGCAGCCGTACACCCTGCCGCCCCGCGGCGAAGGCGTCGGCCTCACCGACGTCATGCGCGGCGCCCTCGGCCACTGGGTCAAATTCGCCGACGGCAAAATCCGGCACCACCAGATCATCACCCCCACCGCCTGGAAATTCTCCCCCCGCGACGGCAGCGGCAAGCGGGGGCCGGTCGAAGAAGCGCTCATCGGCACCCCCGTGGCCGACGAAGCGAGTATGGTCGAGGTGGGGAGGGTGATACGCTCGTTCGATCCCTGCTTCACCTGCGCCGTCCATGTAATTAATGTGCCTAATGCGAAGCCTTTAATCATCTGAGGCCGTGTAGAAAGTCCATCTGCTTCGTTGCTCCTCGGCTGCCATCCTCAGCGTACGTTCGTGTACGCTTCCGGTGGCAGCCTCCGGTGCGCCTTGCATCTGGAGCTTTCTACGCGGCCTATGCGTTAAGCGGGAACGAAAAACGCCGCTATTCTTCGTAGCGGCGTTTCTCCTAAATCGTCCCTACCAAATCGAAATCCCTTCGTATACCCGGCATGCCCGGCTTCCAGCCCGCCGGCACGCCCTCGCCGGTCGCCTCGCCGTACTGGATGCCCGCCAGCGTGCGCACGATCTCCTTCACATTGCGGCCCACCTCGCGCGGGTACACCGAAAAATAGCGGATACGCCCCTCGGGATCGATGATGAACGACGCCCGGAATGCCGCGCCCGTCTCGGCGCCCCACACCCCGTAGGCGCGGGCGATCGCCCCCGAGCGGTCGGACAATAGGGGATATTGCACCTGGCTCGCATGGGGCGAGGTTTCGTGGAAAACCTTGTGGGCATACACACTGTCCGTGCTGATCGCGATGGCTGTGGCGCAGAAATCCCTCAGGCAGGGGTAAATGTCGGCAACTGCCGCCAGCTCGGTCGGTCAGACGAACGTGAAATCGCTCGAATAGAAAAACAGCAGCAGCCACATGCCGCGAAAATCGCTCAGGCCGACCTCGATCTCCTTACCCCGGAAATAGGCCGGCGCGCGGAAATCGGGCGCCTGCTCCTCCAGGCGGAAGCACTGGCGGGCCGGCGGCGCGGCCTTGCATTCCTCCATAAAAGCGCCTCCTTCGATGTTTTATATATCCTATGCCGCTCCTTCTTGTTATGTAACCTTTTCGCTCGCACACACCGGCCGCTGCGGGTGTTGAATTATTTTCCTTCCCCATGCTACAATAACCCTGACCGCGCACCGAAAGGAGACCACCCATGAGCATCTTCCACGCCTGCGACATCCGCGGCATCGCCGGCCGCGACCTCACCGACGTCGCCGCCCGCAAAATCGGCCTCGCCGTCGGCCGCAACCTCGCCGGCCAAAAAATCGTCGTCGGCGGCGACATCCGCCTCTCCACCCCGGCCCTCCAGGCCATCGTCATCGAAGCCCTCGTCGAATCCGGCTGCCACGTCCTCGACATCGGCACCGTCAGCACCCCCGTATTCTCCTACGCCCTGCAGAAAACGGCGGCCGCGGGCGGCGTCATGGTCACCGCCTCCCACAACCCCGCCCCCTATAACGGCTTCAAGCTCGTCCTCGGTCCCGAGCCGGTCAGCGAAGCCGACATCGCCGGCATCGCCGCCCTCGTCGCCGCCGGCGCCCGTACCGCGGGCCACGGCAGCCACACCAGGCTGCCCGTCGCCGCCGACTACCTCGCCTACACCGCCGCCCGGGCCGGGAAAGGCAGCCTCAAAATCGTCCTCGACGCCGGGAGCGGCGCCACCTCCCGCCTTGCCCCCGCGCTCTTCCGCAGCCTCGGCTACGACGTCATCGAGCTATACTGCCGGCCTGACGGCAGCTTCCCCCACCGGCCCCCCAACCCAGCTCTCGCCGAAAACCTCGCCGCCCTCGGCGCCGAAGTCCGCCGCACCGGCGCCGCCCTAGGCGCCGCCTTCGACGGCGACGGCGACCGCGTCGGCTTCGTCGACGAAACCGGCCGTCCCCTTGACAACGACGACATCATCGTCCTCCTCGCCAGGCACTACCTCGCGCAGGAACCGGGCGCCGTCGTCTACGACGCCAAATGCTCCATGGTCGTCGCCGAAGAAATCGTTAAAGCCGGCGGCCGCCCCGTCATGGCCCGCGCCGGCCACACCTTCAGCAAACAAGCCTTCCGGCGGGAGAAAGCCCTCTTCGCCGGCGAAATCAGCGGCCACTTCTTCTTCCGCGAACTCGGCTACGACGACGGCGCCTTCGCCGCCCTCAAAATCGCCGAAATCACCGCCGCCCGCGGCCCCCTCTCCGCCCTCGCCGCCAGCGTCCCCGACTACCTCCTCACCCCCGACATCCGCATCCCCTATCCCCACCCCGACAAAGACGCCGTCATTGCCGCCGCCGCCGCCGCCCTTGCTTCCTACCGCCCCAACCTCATCGACGGCGTCCGCATCGAATTCCCCGACGGCTGGGGCATGATCCGCGCCTCCGTTACCGAGCCCCTCTTCACCTTCCGCTTCGAAGCCAAAACCGCCGCCCGCCTCAGAGAAATCGGCGAAATCCTCCTCCGCGCCCTGCCCCCCTCGCTGCAGGACGCCGTCCGGCCCAGGATAACCGCCGTCTGACAACCAACCCAGCTTCTGACAAGAGGAATTGTGGTTTTTTGTCGCGAATAACATTAAATACCACAGCATATTGCCCTCAAAAGGAGCTTGTCATGCAGATACACGTCCTGGCCAGCGGCAGCACCGGCAACGCCACCCTCATAAATATGGCCGGCGCCAACATCCTCGTCGACGCCGGCATCAGCTGCCGGCGGATCAAAAACGCCCTCGCCGCCGTCGGCACAGCCGTCGAAGACCTCGACGCCGTTCTCGTCACCCACGAGCACCGCGACCACGTCGCCGGCCTGCCCACCCTCAGCCGCAAATACCGCCTGCCCATATACGCCCGCCCCGCCGCCTGGCAAGCCATGGACGACGACGGCATCGGCGCCTGCGTCGCCGGCGAATGCCGCCGCGACCTGCCCGCCAGCCTCGACATCGGCAAGCTCAAAATCGAGCCCTTCAACCTCTCTCACGACGCCGCCGACCCCGTCGGCTTCAGCTTCTACCACCGCCACCAGAAATGCAGCCTCGCCACCGACCTCGGCTTCGTCACCGACACCGTAAAAAAAGGCCTCGCCCTCGCCGACGCCATCGTCTTCGAAGCCAACCACGACGTCGACATGCTCAAACAGGGCAAATACCCCTGGTTCCTCAAACAGCGCATCCTATCGAACCGCGGCCACCTCGCCAACACCGACGCCGGCTGGACGCTGGCCCGCCTGCCGCGCAAAAGCCATTGCCACGTCTTTCTCGCCCACATCAGCCAGGAAAACAACCGTCCCGAACTGGCCGAAGCCACCGTCGCCGGCATCCTCGGCGAACAGGGCTGCCAGCTCGGCAAAGACATAACCCTCACCCTCACCCACCCCGACCAGACCGCCAGCCTAAATAACAGCAAGGAGGATACGGTATGAAACAGCTGTACAAACGTCTCGCCCCCTACTTCATCGTCGCCGTATTCGGCGCCCTCATCGGCGGCAGCCTCGTCCTCGGCTACGGCGCCCCCCACTTCGCCAAACCCGGTTCCCCGGCTCCGGCCCCGCAGAACACCCTCCTGCCCCCCGTCGCCCACGCCCAGATATCCGAAGCCCGCAACACCCCCGTCGTCCGCGCCGCCCAAACCGTCGGCCCGGCCGTCGTCGGCATAACCAACAAAGGCTACGTCCGCGACTTCTTCAACCGCCAGATCCTCGTCGAGCAGGGCACCGGCTCGGGCGTCATCATCTCCGCCGACGGCTACATCGTCACAAATAACCATGTCGTCGAAAACGCCCAGGAACTCACCGTCTCCCTCGCCGACGGCCGCACCTTCACCGGCCGGCGCGTCGGCGCCGACCCCGTCACCGACCTCGCCGTCGTCAAAATCGACGCCACCGGCCTGCCGGCCGCCGTCCTCGGCGACTCCGACACCCTCCTCGTCGGCGAACCCGCCATCGCCATCGGCAACCCCCTCGGCCTCGAATTCCGCGGCAGCGTCACCGCCGGCGTCATCAGCGCCCTCAACCGCTCCATCGAGCTCGGCGAACGCCGCTTCAAACTCATCCAGACCGACGCCGCCATCAACCCCGGCAACAGCGGCGGCGCCCTCGTCAACGCCGACGGCCTCGTCATCGGCATCAACAGCGCCAAGCTCGCCGCCGCCGGCGTCGAAGGCATCGGCTTCTCCATCCCCGTAAACACCGTCCGGCCAATCGTCCAGTCACTCATCGAAAAAGGCAAAGTCGTCCGCGCCTACCTCGGCGTCGGCATCCTCGATAAAACCACCGCCGCCCGCTACGGCTACCAGCTCAACGTCGACAAAGGCGTCTACGTCGCCGGCGTCCAGCCCGGCGGCCCCGCCGCCAAAGCCGGCATCCGCGAAGGCGACATCATCGTCGCCATCGCCGGCAAAGAAACCAACACCGTCGCCGACCTGAGAGCCGTCGTCGACGCCCAGCCCGTCGGCGGCCGGTCCGACGTCTCCGTCAGCAGGAACGGCCAGCTCTCCGCCCGCAGCGTCCTCTTCGAAGAAATGCCGAGCCAGTAACGCCATGCGCATCACCATCGTCGCCGTAGGCAAAATAAAAGAACGCTACCTGGCCGAAGGCATCGGCGAATTCCTCAAACGTCTCGCGCCTTACTGCCGGCTCGACATCGCCGAGCTCGCCGAAGAAAGAATGCCTGACAGCCCCTCCCCGGCCGACAAAGCCAAAGTCCTCGCCAGGGAAGGCGAGCGCATATTAAAAGCCGTCCGCCCTGCCAGTCACCTCATCGTCCTCGACCGCGGCGGCGCCCGCCTCTCCTCCGAAGACCTCGCCGCCCGGCTCGACGCCCTCGCCCTCGCCGGCAAAAGCGACCTCACCATCGTCATCGGCGGCGCCTTCGGCCTCGCCCCCGCCGTCCTCGAAGCGGCGGCCGAAAAACTCTCCTTCTCCGCCCTCACCTTCACCCACCAGATGATCAGACTCCTCCTCGTCGAACAACTCTACCGCGCTTTCAAAATCAGCCGCGGTGAACCATATCACTGGTAACGGCCAAAAGACGCTATATGAATAAAAAACTGCTCGTCGTTTCGGCGAACAGTTTTTTATTCATATGCGGTTCAGCCTCGGCAGCGCGTTTTTAAAGCATTTGCTTGGCAGATGTAACAGTTATTGCTAGTACCCTGGTTAGAAACGAGAATCTCTCTTTCATCATTTCATACTCTGGACCAGATTCGAGATATTCTCCGGTTCCTTCGAGGACAAAGCCTGTTCCTTGATAGTTGTTATAACCTACAACATTTCTGCTTCCTAAAGCCATCTTTAATTTATTATTTAGTTTAAGGTTCTTTTCCGTTTTTCGCATTGCATAAGCCGGCACTAATATTCTTTCATCAGGAGTTACAACCAAATATGAATTCCAAGTGTTCACGATATGCGGCTCGTCTTCACCCCATGACACTATGGAAACTACGCCCTCGTCTTTTAAAACCTCGAAAAACTTCTCGCTTAGCATTACTTTTCCCCCTAAATTTTAATGAGTGGAACACTACGGTTAACGCAGATAATTTATATCCTGGATAAATATTATCTACAATTATTATAGCGTCGTGTTCTCCGAATGTCAACAGCATTCCCGTGCCTAAAGGCACATTATTATTATAGACAATGTTTGACTATAATATTATGAGTGCTCATATTGACTATAAGAAAATATCGAAGTACTATGTGGGAAGAATAGGATGTTATAAAGAAGGGTGATTTTCATGCAATTTTCAATAGGTGTAGAGTATGCACTGCATTGCTTATTATATATGGTGGATTTTCCGGCAGGGAAATCCGTTGGCATTAAAGATTTGGCAGCGTATCAAGGCGTTTCGGAAACCTATCTCTCGAAAGTATATACAAAACTTACCAAGGCAGGGATAGTAAAGTCGGTTCCCGGTGTCAAGGGCGGTTATGAGTTGGCCCGCGCGCCGGAAAAGATAACTTTCTGGGACATTGTTGAAGCGGTAGAAGGGGCCTCGCCGTTTTTTCGCTGTGTAGAAGTCCGGCAAAAGGAGATATTGCTGGACAAAAATAACTTGCCGGATTCCTATACGAAATGTCCTTGTTTGATCAAGGCCGTAATGCTCGAAGCCGAAGAGCAGATGAGAAAGTATCTGAATGACAAAACATTGGCATGGCTGCATGCGGAGGTAAAAGCTAAAATTCCGGCTGAGCACAGAGCAGCTACGCTGGAATGGTTCCAAAACGCCAAGCCGGGAAGGCTTAAGTAATACAGTGAACCGTATCACTGGCGATGGCGAATAATCTGGAGTCTTAGATTAAAAAGATAGGCGGAGACGTTATGAAAATTCCCAAGAATGATGCGTTGATATGGTTCGATTTTTTCTCACAATTGCCAGAGGAAGCGGAAATCAGTATAAAACACGAAGAAATCATCTATGCCACCTTTGCGCAAATCGAGGCGGCAATCGAGCATAGAAACGATGCGCTGATGGCGGAAATTACAGGTTTGCAAACTCTGCAGAACAGATCATTTTTTGTCGGCAACGAAAGCAAATTCCCCCAGGGATGCCGTTCTTGTCTGTCGGGTACCGGTTTGAGCGCGATCAGGAAAACGAACAAATGCAATTTAGAGTGCAAGTTCTGTTATAATTACGGCGAACTGGATGCGATTCATCCCGTTGGCGCAGGAATGTGGGAAATCGGCGGCACGAAATTTTACGAAAAGGATATCGACTTGCTGCTTTCCATTCACGAGAAACCCACCGGCATTTCCTACGTTTACTTAGAGCCTTTCATGGAAATCGCAGAATACTATCCGGTCATAAAGAAATTCAGCGACGCTCGAATCCATCAACATCTATACACAAATGGCACTCTGGCAACGGAAGAGACCTTGAAAGCACTGGGCGAAGCCGGCCTTGACGAACTGCGTTTTAACCTGGGCGCTTCGAATTGTTCAGACAAAGTAATCGAAAATATCGGCATAGCGAAAAAACATATTAAAAGCGTCGGTATTGAAACCCCGATGACTCCCGAGTTTTTCGCGGCGTTTTTTAAAAAGAAGCAGGCAATCTTTGCGACAAACCTCGATTTTATCAATTGCGCCGAATTACATTTAAATGAACATAACATAGTCAATTATCAAGGGGAAAATATGTATATTTCCCGGCATGGCTATATATCGCCGATCTGGAGCAGGGAACTGACCTTGAAATTCATGAAAATAGCTGCTGAAGAAAACTGGGATTTAGCGGTTCACGATTGCTCGAACTACACAAAGTTTGCCCGCGGTCTAAATTTGACCGGCAAGGCGGGGATGTGGTTCGGCGCCAGTAATTACGCCTGTGAGTTTTCCATGATTCCCTACGAAATATTTATCCCGATACTGAATGATGACAATTTCCGATTTTTAAACGAAGAAGAATTGCCTGACGACTATAAACCGGAAATTATCGATTTTTAAAAGGAGATTATGCGGAATGTACAGCTTCAAAAACGACTACAGCGAAGGAGCGCATCCGAGAATATTGAGCGCTTTGCTGGAAACGAACCTGGAACAGACCGAAGGATACGGAGAGGATCGTTATTCTCTGCAGGCGGCCGGGCTTTTACGACAAAGCATCGGGTGTGACGAGGCCGACATTCATTTTCTGTCCGGCGGCACCCAGACCAACCTCACCGCCCTCTCGGCCTTTTTACGGCCGCACGAAGCAGTCATCGCCGCCAATACCGGCCATATCCTCGTTCACGAAACCGGGGCAATCGAGGCAACCGGGCACAAAGTCATATCCGTTGCCGTAAGCGACGGAAAACTGAATACCGAACATATCCGGGCCGTCGTCGAAGGGCATACCGACGAGCATATGGTAAAGCCGAAACTCGTATATATATCAAACCCGACGGAAATCGGCTCAATCTACAATAAGAGCGAACTTCAGGATATCAGCAGCTTTTGCAGACAGAACAATCTTTATCTGTATCTCGACGGCGCGCGGCTTGGTTCGGCTCTGTGCTCGGAAGAAAACGACCTTAAGCTGCCCGAGATGACGCTGCTGGTCGACGCTTTTTATATCGGGGGGACAAAAGGCGGCGCCCTTCTCGGTGAAGCGCTCGTAGTCCGCACAGCTGTGCTTCGGGAGGATTTTCGCTTTCATATGAAGCAAAAAGGGGCGCTGCTCGCCAAAGGCAGGCTTCTCGGCATACAGTTCCTCGAGCTTTTCAGGGACGGGCTGTACTTCGACCTCGCCAGGCATGCCAACAAGATGGCAGGTTTGCTGAAAAACGCGATCAGCGGCGCGGGCTACAGGTTCCTGACACACTCCCCCTCCAATCAGATATTCCCGGTCTTACCCAACCGGTTGATAGAAAAGCTTCAGGAGAAATACTCCTTCTATATATGGGAAAAAGTCGACGCAGACAATTCCGCGATCCGCCTTGTCACATCCTGGGCCACGGAAGAGGCTGCCGTTTCGGAATTCATCGCTGACCTGAGAAGCGGCGCGGTTTTAGATTAACAGGGGTTATGCATGCTTCGGATTCGCAGCTATAGTCGAGCACTAATCATATTGACAATATTCCCAGGAAGTGTCAAAATAAAAATAACATAACAGTAACCTTTAAAGGCAGTCCAGAGAGGCTGACAAGGTGGCCAAATTAAGCGGGTTAGCAGTGTTGCTTCTAGCTCATGCACAAGGCTCTCTGTCAGAGTATGGCAGAGAGCCTTTATCATGTCTGCGAGGCAACGAAGAACAGGGAGGTAAAATTATGAGGGAAACCGAGAGAGTTGTCGACCGTGATTATTCGTTATCCGCGGTGCCGCAAACAGCAAGGCGCGGCTTTTGGTCAATGTTTGTCGTAATGATGGGATTCACCTTCTTCAGCGCCAGCATGTGGGCCGGCGGCACGCTGGGCACAGGCCTGACGGCGGGGGAATTCGCCCTGGCTGTGCTCGGCGGCAACTTAATCCTGGGCGCATACACCGGGACGCTTGCCTATATCGCCGCCGAAACGGGGTTATCGACCCACCTGCTGGCAAGATACTCATTCGGGCATAAGGGATCGCGACTAGCCTCATTTATGCTTGCCGTCACCCAGGTCGGCTGGTTCGGGGTCGGGGTAGCCATGTTCGCTTTGCCTGTGCAAAAAGTCACCGGCATAAACTTGTATCTGCTGATCGTCATCGGCGGCGCCCTTATGACCTCCACAGCATACTGGGGCATCAAAGCCCTGACCGTCCTCAGCATGATCGCAGTGCCGGCGATCGCGATACTGGGAACCTACTCGGCTTCCAGCGCGCTTGATACGATCGGCGGCCTCCAAGGCTTGATGAAGTTCGAGCCGAAACAGACGCTAACCTTCGCGACCGCCCTTACCATCTGTGTCGGTTCCTTCATCAGCGGCGGCACGCTCGCGCCCGATTTCACCCGCTTCGCGAAAACGAAAAGCATCGGCGTGTCAACAACGGTGATGGCCTTCTTTCTCGGCAACTCCCTCATGTTCGGCTTCGGCGCCATCGGCGCTGCCGCCACCGGCCAGGCGGACATCTCCGAAGTGATGTTCCTGCAGGGCCTCATAATCCCGGCAATCATCATCCTGGGGCTCAACATCTGGACAACGAACGATAACGCCCTCTACGCTTCCGGTCTGGGGTTTTCCAACATAACAGGCATCCCCAAAAGCAAACTCGTCCTCGTCAACGGCATAGTCGGGACGCTAGCCGCCCTCTGGCTGTACAACAACTTCGTCGGCTTCCTGACATTCCTGGGCTCAACCCTGCCGCCGATCGGCGGTATCATCATCGCCGACTATTTATTAGTCAGGCGCGGGGTCTATCCGCCTATCGGAGCCGCGGACCTGAAGGCGGTTAACTGGTGCGCGATGGCCGCCTGGTGCATCGGGGTGGCATTAGCGAAATTCGCCCCCGGAATTCCCCCCCTCAACGCGATCATCGGCTCTGCGGCAGCATATGCGGTGATGTCGCCCTTGCTGGCAGCCGCGGAAAACGGCGCCAAAGACGCGCAACCCCGTAGGGAAGAGTAAAACGATGAAAATATGCAACGCCCGCCTAGGGAACAATGAGGGCTTGTGGGAAATTGCCGTCGACGCCGGAATGATAGTCGGCATAACCCGGCAGGAGCGTAAACTTCCCGCTGTCGCGGACGATGACATCGACGCCGAAGGCGGGCTGGCCTTGCCGCCCTTTGTCGAGCCCCACGTTCACCTCGACACAACGCTCACCGCCGGCGAGCCCGCGTGGAATATAAGCGGCACCCTGTTCGAAGGCATCGAGCGCTGGGCCGAACGCAAACAGACGCTGTCGGTGGACGACGTCAGGCAAAGAGCGCTCAAAGCCCTTCAATGGCAGATAGCCCAGGGCATTCAGCACGTCCGCACCCATGTCGACGTCACCGACCCCCAGCTGACCGCCCTCAAAGCCATGCTCCAAGTCAAGGCCGAAATTGCTCCCTATGTCGACCTGCAAATCGTCGCCTTTCCCCAGGAAGGCATCTTCTCCTACGCCGGCGGGCGCGAACTGCTGGAAGAAGCGCTGCAGATGGGCGCCGATGTCGTCGGCGGCATCCCCCATTTCGAGTTCACGCGCGAATACGGTGTAGAATCCGTTAAGGTCACGTTCGACCTAGCGGAAAAGTACGGCAAGCTTATCGACATTCACTGCGACGAAACCGACGACGAGCAGTCGCGGTTCGTAGAAGTCGTGGCCGCGGAAGCCTGGCGCCGCGGCATGGGCCCGCAGGTCACCGTCAGCCATACGACCGCCATGCATTCCTACAACAACGCCTACGCCTCGAAACTCTTCCGCCTCCTGAAGCTATCCGGCATCAACTTCGTCGCCAACCCCCTGGTCAACACCCACCTGCAGGGGCGCTTCGACACATATCCCAAGCGGCGGGGCATCACCAGGGTCAAGGAACTGCTGGAGAATGGCATTAACGTCTGCTTCGGGCACGACGACATCTTCGATCCCTGGTACCCGCTGGGAACGGGCAGTCTCCTCCAGGTCCTCCACATGGGCCTGCATGTCTGTCAGGTCATGGGGTATGAACAGATCCTCGCCGCCATCGACCTCATCACCGCCAACGGCGCCAGGGCGCTGAACATCCTGCCGGCCTACGGACTGGCGGAAGGCAAACCCGCCAACCTAATTGTATTGCCGGCGACGGACGGCTACGACGCCATCCGCCGCCAAACCCCCGTCCGCTTCTCCATCCGCCGGGGCCGCCTGCTCGCCGAAACCAAGCCGAGCGAAACGACAATCCGGCTCGGCGGACAAAAAATACTTGTCGATTACGCCAAATGACCCTGCACAGGTAAATACCGTCCCGGACCGGCTCCTGCCGAATGCGCATCAATTCGGCAGGAGTTTGCCGTTTGAAAAGGAATTATCTATTTTGGCTCTCGACGCCCTCCGCATTATCATGAAACGAGGTATCCCATGAAAAAATACAAATTAGCCCTTATCGGCTGCGGTTATCTCAATGAAATCGTCGCCAACGCCCTGAACGCCGGCTTCCTGCCGGAATATGAGCTCGTCGCCGTTCTGGGAAGAGACTATGACCGCGCCAAGGAGTTTTCCGGCCGCCACGGCTGCAAAGCCTGCGCGGATATTGACGAACTTGTCGCCCTTAAGGCGGACTTTACGGCTGAAGCGGCATCGGTAAAAGCCGTACAGGAATATGGCGAAAAAATCTTGAAAGGCGGCTCGAACTTAGTCGTTCTCTCGATCGGCGCCTTCGCCGACCGCGATTTTTACGAACGCATAAGAAATACCGCCGCCGCCAACAGCCGCCGCGTTTACATCGCCAGCGGCGCCGTAGGCGGCTTCGACGTCCTGCGTACCGCCGCCCTCATGAGCCCGATTACCGCCTCCATCGGTGCGCAGAAAGCGCCGGCTTCGCTCCGGAATACGCCGCTCTTCACCGACGGCCTCATGGACATCGCCGCCCCGCAGCCGGTATTCAGCGGCACGACCAAAGAGGCCATCGCCCTTTTGCCCACCAAGGTAAATGTGGCGATCGCCACCGCCCTTGCCAGCGCCGGTCCGGAAAAGACCACCATGAATATCTGTGCCGTGCCGGGCTTCAAGGGCGATAAATACAAGATCGAAATACAAGGCGAGGAAGTATGCGCCGAACTCAACATCTATTCCCGCACCAGTGCGATTGCGGCGTGGAGCGTTGTCCGAGTTCTGCAAAACGCCGTGTCGCCGATTGTCTTTTAGGAGGCATCCCGCATGTTCAAAAAACTAGTCGCCATCGAGCCGGTCGGCCTCATTCCGTCGGCCGAGCAAAAGCTCCATGAGTATGCCCAAAAAGTAGTGCTGTTTCCCGACCTTCCCAAAGACGACGCGGACATAATCCGCCGCATCGGCGATGCCGACGCCGTGCTGCTCAGCTACACAAGCCGCATCGAAAAACCCGTGCTTGACGCCTGCCCCAGCATCCGCTACATCGGCATGTGCTGCAGCCTCTATTCCGAAGAAAGCGCCAATGTGGATATTCGCGCCGCCCGGGCAAAAAACATCGCCGTATACGGCATCCGCGATTATGGCGACCAGGGTGTTGTCGAATACGTCCTCAGCGAGCTCATCCGCTATCTCCACGGCTTCGGCGACAAACAGTGGCAAGAGCAGCCGGTCGAGCTTACCGGCCTGAAAGTCGGCATAGTCGGTCTGGGCACCTCCGGGCAGATGCTTGCCGAAGGGCTTCAGGCCATGGGCGCCGACCTGCACTACTTCAGCCGCACCCGCAAACCGGAGCAGGAAAGCAAAGGCATCAAATACCTGC
Source organism: Sporomusaceae bacterium (assembly GCA_031460455.1). NCBI lineage: Bacteria > Bacillati > Bacillota > Negativicutes > Selenomonadales > Sporomusaceae > Sporomusaceae bacterium. The sequence goes on along the minus strand of JAVKTQ010000004.1, from coordinate 191,046 downwards.
CCTTGAAAGAACTGCTGGGTACCGTCGATGTCGTCTGCACCTGCTTGAATAAAAACGTTATTCTCTTCGGCGACGAACAGTTCGCCTGGCTCGGCAACCACAAAATCATGTTCAATACCTCCATCGGGCCGTCGCACGAGCTTCCCGCCCTTGCCAAATGGCTCGAACACGGCGACAACGAATTCTTCTGCGACACCGCCGCCGCTCTCGGCGACGCTACCGGCAAGCTGCTCGCCAGCCCGCACGTAAACTGTATGAACGTATCGTCCGGTCGCACCCGGCAGGCCTTCGACCGCCTGAGCGAAAAGGTATTGCAGAATATCGAAACATATCTGAGCAAAAACAGCATGTGAAAAAGAGTTAATACCGTCAATAGCTGTCAGGCAATGGGCGGATACTACATACTACCGAAGGGAAAATCACGGCGGATGAACTATGTAGCAATCGATTTCGAAACCGCCAACCGCAGCAGAGCCAGCGCCTGCAGCCTGGCGGCGGTTACAGTGGAAAACGGGCGGATCGTAAATGCGGCGTATTCGCTGATTCGCCCGCCGGTACTCCAATTCGATTATTGGAATACCAGGATCCACGGAATAACGGCCCAAGATGTGGCCGATAAACTGACATTTGCGGAATTGTGGCCCAAGATACGGCCACACCTGGAGAATAAAACAGTCATCGCCCATAACGCGCCTTTTGATATCGGCGTGCTCCGCAGCATGCTGGACGAATACGGGCTGCCGCATCCCCGCTTTCAATACGCGTGCACGGTGGACATCGCCAGACGGGTGTGGGCCGATGTCGAGAATTATAAACTCCCGACGCTCGCCAATCGTCTTGAGATATTGTTCGAGCACCACAACGCCCTGCATGATGCCCGCGCCTGCGCCATGATTGCGCTGGCGGCCCACGAAGCGACGAAGGCGGCAAGCTTCAGACATCTGACCGAAAAACTGAGAATTGCCGTCAGGGATTTTTAGCTAACGAAAGCTGTATTGGAGTGAAAAAACATGGATGATTCATTTGCGGGCATCGGCATAAACGAGCCGCTCGCCAGGGGCCTTGGCAAGGCGGGCATAACCCGGCCGACCGGCATACAGACCGAAGTAATCCCGCCGGCTCTCTTCGGCAAAGACGTTATCGGGCAATCGGCGACCGGCACAGGCAAGACGCTGGCCTATCTGCTGCCGCTCTTCCAGAAGATCGAAGCCGCCAAAAAAGAGACCCAGGCGCTCATCCTCGCTCCGACCCATGAACTGGCGATGCAGATATATCACCAGAGCGAAGCGCTCGCCCACAACGCGGCCTTGCCGGTAACGGCCGTCCCGATCATCGGCCAGGTAAACATAACGCGGCAAATCGACATGCTGAAGGGAAAACCGCATATTATTATCGGTTCGGGCGGCCGGATCCTCGAACTCATCCAGAAGCGCAAGATAAATACCCAGACAGTCAGGACGATTATCATCGATGAAGCGGACAGAATGCTGGACGATACGAACTGGGCCACCGTCAAAGCGGTGGTCAAAACCACCATGCGCGACAGGCAAATGCTGTTTTTCTCGGCGACCCTGCCCCCGGCCGCGCTGGCGCGCGCCAGGGAACTCACGCGCGACCCGGAAGTGATTGCCGTCAAGGGGCAAACCGCTATCCCCGAAGGCATCTCCCACCTGTATTTTGTGTGCGAGCAGCGGGAAAAAATCGAAGTGCTGCGCAAACTGGCAGCCCACCTGAATGTCGAACAGGCGCTTGTGTTCATCAATCAGAGCGAGGCGATCGAAACAACGGTCATGAAGCTTAACTATCACGGCCTGGCGGCGGCCGGCATATACGGCGCGGCCGTCAAAGCCGATCGCCGGAAAGCGCTGGAGGATTTCCGCAGCGGCAAGGCGCGGCTCCTGGTCGCTTCCGACCTGGCGGCACGGGGCCTGGATATACCGGGAGTGGCGTATATCTTCAACCTAGAGCTGGCGGAAGACCCGCAAATCTACCTGCACCGGGCGGGGCGGACGGGTCGGGCCGGCCAGAGCGGCACGGCGATATCGCTCGTTACCCGTAAAGAAACGGAGCTGCTCGCGAAGATCGCGAAGGCCCTGAAAATCAAGCCGGCGGCCAAAGAGCTGCACCGCGGCAAGCTTGTCGACAGCAACCCGCCGGTGAAACCTGCGATGCGCCCGGCAACAAAGTAAGGGATTACGGCATGAATGTACTTTCGATCGAAAACCTGGCGAAAAACTATGGTGAGAGAGTCTTGTTCGCCGATGTCTCCCTTGGGGTCGACGAGGGCGACAAAATCGGTCTCATCGGCGTCAACGGCGCCGGTAAATCGACTTTTTTAAAAGTCATCGCCGGGCTAGAACCGGCCGATGGCGGTACGGTAACCCTCGGCAGCGGCGTGCGGGTGGGGTACCTGCCGCAAAACCCGGAGCTTGACGCCGCATCCACCGTCCTTGCGCAAGTCTTCACAGGCGGCTCGCCGGTAATGAAGCTGATCCGGGAATACGAGCAAGCCTTGCAGCAAAGCGGCGCTGCTCCCGGCGATGCCGAGCGGCAAAAGCAGTTGATCGCTCTCAGCCAGCGAATGGACGCCATGGATGCGTGGCAACTGGAAAGCAGCGCCAAAGCGATCCTGACCAAGCTGGGCATCGGCGATTTTACGGCCATCATCGGCACCCTTTCCGGCGGAGAGCGCAAGCGGGTCGCGCTGGCCAGCGCCCTCGTAAATCCCGCCGACCTGCTCATCCTCGACGAGCCGACCAATCATATCGACAACGAAATGGTCGCCTGGCTGGAGCAATATCTCCACGCTTACAAGGGCGCCCTGCTCATGGTGACCCATGACAGATACTTTCTCGACCGGGTAGCCACCCGGATTATCGAAATTGATAAAGGCCGGCTGTATACCTATGGCGGCAACTATAGCAGCTTCCTCGAAAAGAAGGCCGAGCGGGAAGAACAGCAGGCCGGCAGCGAACGCAAGCGGCAAAACCTCTTCAGAAACGAACTGGCCTGGATTAGGCGGGGCGCGCGAGCGCGGAGTACCAAACAGAAGGCGCGGCTCGACAGATTTCAGCAGCTCGGCAGTCAAAAGGCCGCGCCTGCGGCCGAAAAGCTGGAGATAGAGGCTGTCGCAAGCCGGCTGGGCCGGAAAATCATTGCCCTGGAACATATCAAGCAAGCGTTTGGCGAGCGGACCCTGATCCGCGATTTCAGCTATACCGTTCTGCGGGACGACAGGGTGGGCATCGTCGGACCTAACGGCAGCGGTAAATCCACGCTGCTGAATATCATTGCCGGGCGTCTGGCTGCCGACAGCGGCACGGTAGAGATCGGGCAGACCGTCAAGATCGGCTGCTTCTCCCAGGAAAGCGGCGACATGGACGACAGCCTGCGGGTCATCGACTACATCCGGGAAGAAGCCAGCATTATTACCACCGCCGACGGCGGCACGGTCAGCGCCTCGCAGATGCTGGAGCGCTTCCTCTTTCCGCCGAATGTGCAGTGGATGCCGATAGCCAAGCTGTCAGGCGGGGAAAAGCGCCGCCTGTATCTGCTCAGGATATTGATGGGAGCGCCGAATATATTGCTGCTCGACGAACCCACCAACGACCTCGATATCCAGACCCTGACCATTCTCGAAGACTATCTGGACGATTTCCCCGGCGCGGTCATCGTCGTATCCCACGACCGTTATTTCCTCGACCGGGTGGCGGATAAAATATTCGCCTTCGAGCGTGACGGCGATATCAGGCAATATCCCGGCGGCTACTCCGACTATCTGGATAAGCGCACGCCGCCGGAGCCCGCGGCAGCCGGGAAGCCAAAAGACGCGAAACCGCCTGTGCCGCAGGCGGTGAAAAAGCCAACCCGTTTTACCTTTAACGAGCAGCGCGAATACGAGCAAATCGACGCAGTAATCGCCGACGCCGAACGGAAATTACATGAAGTTGCCGCCCGCATCGACGCCGCCGGCAGCGACTTCGCACAACTGCAAAAACTGGTGGCCGAGCAGAAGCAACTGGAGCGCGAGCTTGACGGATTATTGGAACGGTGGACATATCTGAATGAACTGGCGGAGGAAATAAGTAAAAGCTCAAGAACAAAATAAAAAGACGGTGTTAACGAACGCCGCGGACAACAAAGGTATAGGCAGGTGTAGATTTTGGCGCAGGTTCTCGCAATCATGGCCAATCCGCGAAAAAATTCTTATACAATGCGGCTCATGCAAGCCTTCCTCACGGCGTACCAAAAGCGCAATCCGGCGGACAACATTATTGAGCTCGATCTTTATAAAACGGAAATACCGGTAATAAACGCCGCCGTCCTGGAGGCCTGGAGCAAAGCGCCAGGGCAACATACCGGCGAAGAAGAGCGCCTGCTGGCGCGGGTCGATCATTTTACCCGCCAGTTTATCGCCGCCGATAAAGTAATCATTGCCGCCCCGATGTGGAATCTCCAGTTCCCGCCCCTGCTGTCAGCGTATATCGCCAATATCGCGGTTGCGGGAAAAACCTTCGAATACACGGACACCGGGTGGCGGGGCCTGGTGCCCGACAAACCGGTGCTGCTTATTCACGTCCGCGGCGGCTGCTATTCCGACGGCCCCGCCCAGGCTTTCGACCACGCCGTCCCCTACCTCAGATCAGTCTGCAGCCTATTGGGAATCGCCGACTTCAGGACGATAATCTGCGAGGGTATCGAAGCGTCCCCCGACAAATCGCAGGAAATCTTGGCGCAGGCGCTGCGGGCAACAACCCAACTGGCGGAATCTTTCTAGTAGAAAATCCCAAGTTTATATTTATTGTCATGCATTGTTATGTGGGGAGGTAAACCGTGAAACAGAAATACCTGGGCTTACTGTCGGCCGGCCACTTCTTTACCGACGTCAATCAGGGCGCCCTGCCGGCCATCCTGCCGTTCCTCATCGTCGAGCACAACCTCAGCTACGCTTCCGCGGCCACCCTCGTTCTGGCGGCCAACCTCGTCTCCTCCGTCATCCAGCCCCTGATCGGCCACCTCGCCGACCGCAAACCCATGCCCTGGCTCATGCCGGCGGGCGTGTTCCTTGCCGGGCTGGGCCTTGCCTTCACCGGCTTCATCGATAACTATTGGCTGCTGTTCCTGTCCGTCACCGTCAGCGGCATAGGCATTGCCGCCTTCCATCCCGAAGCCGCCCGGCTCGCCAATTTCGTCTCCGGCGAGAAAAAAGGCACCGGCATCAGCATCTTCGGCGTCGGCGGCAACGCCGGCATCGCCGTCGGCCCGATCATCACCACCGCCGCCCTGCTCTTCTGGGGCCTCAAAGGCACCCTCGTCCTCCTTGTCCCCGTCGCCGTCATGGCCGCCTTCCTCGCCCTGGGGCTAAAATCCCTGGAGCAGTTTAGGCCGGCCCCGAAGAAAAAAGAGGCAGGCTCCGGGCCCGCGCCCGCCCAAGACGAGTGGGGCGCCTTCTCCCGCCTCATGGTAGTCATATTCAGCCGCTCGACCATCTTCTACGGCCTCACCACCTTCATCCCCCTATACTGGATAAACATCCTCGACCAGTCCAAAGCCGCCGGCGGCACGGCCCTGTCCGTCCTCCTCTTCACCGGCGCCGTAGGCACCCTCATCGGCGGACGGCTGGCCGACAAATACGGCTACCGCCAGGTCGTAAGGGCGGGCTATGCGGCCCTCGTTCCCGCAATGCTGCTCTTCCTCGCCGCCGACAGCGCCGCCGCCGCCACCCTGCTGCTCATCCCCTTGGGTCTTTGCCTGTACATCCCCTTCAGCCCGACGATCGTTCTCGGCCAAAAATATCTGCCCACCCGCATGGGCCTGGCGTCGGGCGTCACACTCGGACTGGCCGTCAGCTTCGGCGGCCTTACCACCCCCATACTCGGCTGGCTCGCCGACCAGCACGGCCTCAGCCTTGCCTTCGCCGTCATCGCCGCCGTCCCGGTGATTGCCGCACTCGCCTCCTTCACCTTGACGGCCCCAGGGCAGTCGGCCGCACCGGCTGCCGCGCAAGCGAAACCCTGACAGCCGGCGATTGCCGAACAAGGAGGTAGTACCGTGAGTGTGCCGACGAACAGCGTAAGAGCATATCTGGGGAAAATATCGCTGGCGGTGCTGTTGCTGCTCCTCATCGCCCTTCAGGCCGTTCCGGCCGCCGCACAGCCCGCCTACCGGGCGCCGCAGCCCGAGGATTACGGCGGCCTCGCCTGGAGCGAAGCCTTTGACAGGCTGCACGGCAAATTCTCGCGGGAGTACGCGTTCACCGGCTGGAAAAAAATCGACTGGGCGGCCCTTTACAGCCAATTCAAGCCGCGGATCGACCGGGCCCAGGCGGCGGACGACTTTACCGCCTATTACCTCGCCCTGCGGGGTTACGTGCACTCCATCCCCGACGGGCATGTCCGCATTACAACCGTGCCCGAAATAGACAAAAAATTCATCGGCGGCGGCTTCGGCTTCTCCGCCGTCAAACTATCGGACGGCAGGATCATTGCCGCCTGGGTCGACGAAGCCGGCGCCGCGTTCGCCCAAGGACTGCGGGCGGGGGCGGAACTCCTCGCCTGGAACGGCCGGCCGGTCAAGGACGCTTTAAAAGACGTCCCGACGCTTTTCACCGCCAACTCGGCCACCGCCGAGGACCTGGCCAGCCAGCAGGTGCGTTATCTTACGCGCGCCCCACGGGGCACCGGGGTTTCCCTCGTCTTTGCCGTCAACGGCGAAACAGCGCGGGCCACGCTCAGCGCTTACGACGACAGCGGCAAGTCGCTTGCCAGAAGCTACCCCGCGGCCGTCGTTTCCGACGGCCTCAGGGATCTGCTCCTGAACGCGGCCAACCCCCAGCCTCCTCCCGCGGCGATGATCGAAAAGAAAATCCTGCCCGGAAACATCGGCTATATGAAAATCTGGGGCGAATTCGACGCCGACCTCGGGGACACCGGCCGAGCCCCCTCGACCCTCGGCCTGTTCAGAACGGCGCTGGCCGAATTCAACGCCGCCGGGGTAAAGGGACTGATCCTCGACATCAGGAACAACGTCGGCGGTCTGGACTCAATGGTCGCGGACATGCTGGCCTCGTTCTACCGGGAAGAAGTCCTGTACGAATACCAGAACTGCTTCAATGCCGCCACCGACGCCTGGGAAATAGTCCCCGACGACGCCCAGGCGGGCGCCGCCGACGCCGGCCTATACATCAGGCCGGCCGCGCCCTTCTTCGGCGGGCCGGTCGTTGCCCTCGTAAACGGCAAATGCGTCAGCTCGGGCGAAGGTTTGGCGATGGGGATCAGGAACCTGCCGAACGGCGAAACCGTCGGCTTTTACGGCACCAACGGCTCGTTCGGCATGGCCGGCGGCGGGGCGAAGATGCCCGGTAACCTGGAGATTCACTGGCCGTTCGGGCAATCCCTGGACAAAAACAGGCAAGTACAGATCGACAGCCGCGACGGCACAGGCGGCATAGCGCCGTCCGTGCGCACACCGCTGACAAAGAAAAACGCGTTGCGGATCGCGCGCGGCGAAGACGTAGAACTTGAGCACGCTGTCGAAATCATCACCAGCCGCGTCAAATAGCTGCAGTCCTCCCCCGTATACGAAAAATCCTGCCAGGCAGGATTTTTTGCCTATTTAAGGAAGTATAACCGTAACGAAGTCGAATCTCGGCGATAAAAATTCATACAGCAGCAGGCCGACTCCGGCGGAACGGACCTTCTATGGAGGTGGGAAGAGTTGGCGGTTAAGATGGGACAAAAGATCGGCATATCCTTATTTCTTCTGATAGCCATATTCTTGGTGTTCAGTGCTTTCGCCTACATGTCCCTGTCAAATATCGTCGCAGACGTGAGCGACATCCGCCTCGCCCAGGAGCGGGCGCTGCTCGCCGTGCGCATCGAACTGGGCTACACCGGCGCCGTCCTCCAGATAAGGCGTTACCTCGCCGACGGCGTCCTCGCCTACAAAGAAAGCGCCCTGCAGGGCTACAGCGACGTCCTGCGGCACGAAAACAGCCTGCTGGCACTGACCGCCGACCCGGCCACGCAAGACCTGGTAAGCGCCGTAATCCGGAAAACCGACACATACGTGGCCGGCGTCACCGGCGAATATCTCCCCCTTCACGAAGAGGAAAAGCGGGCCAGGGCGGCCGGCGACACCGTCCGGGCGGAAGAACTGGCCGGCCGGAACCAGGCGATGCTCTTCGCCTTCACCGACATGGCCAGGGAAATCCAGGCCGGGCTCAATAACATCTCCGCCCGGAACGAAGAAATCATCACCGCCAAACTGGCGTCAGTCATCAGAGTCTCCAACTCTTTGGTAGGCGCCCTGTGGTTCCTCTCGCTCGCGGCGCTGCTGCTGGCGGCGCTGCTCGGCTATCGCCTCACCAAATCCATCACCGTGCCGCTCGCCGCAATGACCAGCAGCATGGACGAGATGGCCGCCGGCAGCTTCGAGCGCGACACCTGCCCGGAAATCCTCGGCCGCAGCGACGAATTCGGGTTGATGGCGGCGTCCTTGACCGCCATGAAGCGCAACACGCGCGAACTGATCGGCGAGCTTCACGAAAACCAGGAGCAGATGCGCGCCCTCCTCACCGCCAACCCCGACCTTATCATCCGCTTCGACGGCGACGGCTGCTACCGGGAAGTCATCGAACCCTCGGGCTGGAATCCCTTCAACATCGAAGGCATCACGATCGGTGGCCACCTGTCCGAGTATCTGCCCGTCCACCTCGCCGAGCTATACATGGCCGGCATCAGGAACACCCTGGCAACGGGGCTGCCCCAGACCTTCGAATACGAAGCGGAAGATAACGGCGCGCGGTGGACGCGCGAATGCCGCACCTACAAAAAAGCCGACAACGAAGTCGTATTCATCATCCGCGACATCACCTACCGCCGCAGGGTCGAGGAAACCCTTCGCCAGATAGTCGAAGGGATGTCCGGCACCACCGGGCGGGAATTCTTCGACTACCTCACAGACTACTTCGCCCACACCTTCAACATCCGCTACTGCTTCATCGGCGAATTCCTCGACCACGGCAAAATATCGCTGCTGTCCAGCATCGTCCGCGGCGCGCGGCTCAACCCCTTCAGCTTCGAAGTCGCAGCCGACCAGCCGTCCCACGACGTATACCACGGCAGCGACGTCATCTACCGGGAAAAGACCTGGCAGCACTACCCCTTCTTCCGCAACATTCAGGGCTCGGTCCTGGATGCGTCCGACGGGCAGGAGCCGCGGCTCATGGAAACCTACATTGGCGTCCCCCTCAAGGACTCCTCCGGGCAAGTCCTCGGCATCATGGCCCTCATGGACGAACGCCCCGTGCCCAACGCCGAACTAATCATCGCCATCTTCCGCATCTTTGCCGCCCGGGTGGCCGCGGAACTGGAGCGGATGGTCAACGAGCGGCAGATCCAGCGCATGGCCTACCACGACGCCCTCACCGGCCTGCCGAACCGCTGGCGCATCACAGAGTTGCTCGGCAAAGCCGTCGACAAGGCCGCGGGCCAGCCCGGGACGGTCGCCATCCTGCGGTTCGACATCGACAACTTCCGCTACGTCAACGACAGCGTCGGCCGCGCCGCCGGAGACAGGCTGTTCGTGGCCGCCACCGAGCGGCTGCGGCAGGTCATTGCCGCCATCTGCCCCGCCTGTGACCTCGCCCGCCTCGACGGCGACAACTTCATGGTGCTGATAAAGGACGCCGACGCCGGGAAGATGGCCGAAGAAGTGGCCCAGGCGATGGTAAACTCCCTGGCCAAGCCTTTCCAGTCCGGGGAGCGCGACCTGTACCTCAACACCAGCATCGGCATCAGCCTCTTCCCCTGGCATGGCGAGACAAGCGAAGAACTGTTCAACAGCGCCGAACGCGCCCTGAACTACGCCAAAGAACACGCCAAGGGCAGCATCCAGCTCTACGACCCATACCTACAGACCGAAGCAATCAAAAAAATAGCCATGCTCAACGACCTGCGCAACGCCATCACCAACGAGGAATTCGTCCTCTTCTACCAGCCGCAGTACCACGCATTCGAAGAACGGCTGGTGGGAGTCGAAGCCCTCCTGCGCTGGAAACACCCCAACAAGGGCATGGTCGCTCCCCTGGACTTCATCCCCCTGGCAGAATCGTCCGGCCTCATCATCCCCATCGGCGAATGGGTCATGAACCAGGCCTGCCGCCAGCTCAGGGGCTGGCTCGACGACGGCGCCGCCCCCATCCGGATGGCGATAAACATCTCCGCCGTCCAATTCAACCAGCCGCGCTTCGTCGACATGGTCCGGCGGGCCATCGAAACGCACGGCATCCCGCCCAGCCTCCTCGAGCTGGAAATCACCGAGAACGTCACCATGCACGGGGTCGACAAAGTCCGCGACAAACTGGCGGAAATCGCCGCCATGGGCGTCGTCGTATCCATCGACGACTTCGGCACAGGCTACTCCTCGCTCTCCTACCTCCAGACCTTTCCCATCTACAGCCTCAAAATCGACCGCAGCTTCGTCCGCAGCCTGCACACCAACCAGGCCAACGCCGACATCGTATCCGCCGTCATCGCCCTCGCGCACAGCCTCAGCCTCAAAGTCGTGGCCGAAGGCGTCGAAACCGAAGAAGAACTGGGCATCCTCAAGGCAAAAGATTGCGACATCATCCAGGGCTACTTTTTCGGCTATCCCCAGCCGGCGGAGAGCCTGACCATACCCAAAGGCTGACGACAACAAAAAAAACAACGGCCTGAACCGCGCGGTTCAGGCCGTTTCATCATCGTTACTTATAACCTTGCTCGCGGTGCTTCAGGACGGCGGCGAGCTTCTCCTTCACCGTGGCAGGCCCGGCCCATACGTCGCGGAACACCTGCGCGTTCTTGAAGCTCGCGCTCCACTCGAACGCCCCGTCCGGCATATAGCAGGCGAAAATCAGCGGCTTCTTCAGACTCTCCGGCACCGCCCCCTCCTCGTCGGTCAGCAGCGCAAAGCTCTCCTCCGGGCTAGTCTCGTAGAACAGCGTCGACAGACCGTCCTCTATCTCCGTCTCCGCGAACCCGAGGGCTGCAAAAAATTCTTTGACGTTTTCTTCCACCATAACATCATCTCCATCCCAGATAATAACCTGTACCTATTGTACCGCAAGCAGGCGGTCTACACAACATTTCGGGAATTTGCGGCATTACCCTGAGGCGCGGCGAAAAACTCCACGCCCGGGTTGCGCTCTTTCACCCAGTTCAGCTGCCACTCCGTCGTTATCAGCACCAACGGGCGCCCCTTGGTATCCTCGAGCAGCATGCCGTTATCGAGGCCCTTAAGCGCCTTGACATTGAGCCCCTGGCCGGCCACCCAGCGGGCCAGGCCGAAAGGCAGCGGGTGCATCAGGATATCGACGCCGTACTCCTGCTTCAGGCGGTACTGCAGCACCTCGAACTGCAGGCTGCCGACCACGCCCACCACGAACGACTCGATCACCCCTGGCTGGCGGAAAACCTGCACCGCCCCCTCCTGGGTCAGTTGCGTCATCCCCTTCACGAACTGCTTGCGCTTCATCGTATCCTTGGCCTGCACGCGGGCGAACTGCTCCGGCGGGAAAACGGGGAAATCCTCGAAGCGGATCTCGTGCCCCGGCTGGCAAAGCGTGTCGCCGATAGCGAAAATGCCCGGATCGAACAGCCCGATGATATCTCCGGGCTGGGCCTCCTCGACCAGCGTCCGCTCCTGCGCCAGGAACTGCTGGGGCTGGCTCAGCTTCACCGGCTTGCCCGACTGCACGTGGGTCACAGTCATGCCGCGCTCGAACTTCCCCGAGCAAATGCGGATGAACGCTATGCGGTCGCGGTGGGCGGGGTTCATGTTCGCCTGGATCTTGAACACGAACGCCGCGAAAACATCGCTGTCCGGGCTGACGACCTCCTGTGACGAACGGCGGGGCGAGGGAGGGGGGGCCATACGCAGAAACTCCTCCAGAAAAGGCTGCACCCCGAAGTTGGTCATTGCGCTGCCGAAAAACATCGGCGTAAGCTCGCCGCGGGTCACCTTACCGTAATCGAACTCGTCGCCGGCCATATCGAGCAGGGCGATATCGTCGCACAGAGCCTGGTGGACATCCTCGCCCAGCAACTGCCGAAAAGCCGCGTCATCCACGCTGCCGGTCGTCGACGGCACCGCCCGCTGGCCGTGCGACTCGTCCTTGGCGAACAGCTCCACCTGATTAAGCTGGCGGTTGTACACGCCTTTATAATCGCCGTCCACGCCTACCGGCCAGTTCATCGGGTAGGCGCGGATGCCCAGCACCTTCTCGATCTCCTCCATAAGCTCGAAAGGATTGCGCCCGAACCGGTCCAGCTTGTTCACGAACGTGAAGATCGGGATGCCCCGGTCCTTGCACACCCGGAAAAGCTTCTTCGTCTGCTCCTCCACGCCCTTGGCCACATCGATGATCATCACCGCGCTGTCGGCGGCGATCAGCGTCCGGTACGTATCCTCGCTGAAATCCTGGTGGCCGGGGGTATCGAGGATATTGACGCGGATGCCCTGATAGTCGAACTGCAGCACACTCGAAGTCACCGAAATGCCGCGCTGCTTCTCGATCTCCATCCAGTCCGACACGGCGTGCTTCTGGGTCTTGCGCGCCTTCACCGACCCGGCCAGGTGGATAGCCCCGCCGTACAGCAGCAGCTTCTCCGTAAGTGTCGTCTTGCCGGCGTCCGGGTGGGAAATAATCGCGAACGTCCGGCGGGGACTAATTTCATTAATAGACATCTTTCCTCCGTTTATCTGCCGCAGATACCTCTGCGCTCATAGCTGACGCGAATATCATTCACATGCCTAAAAATTATACCCGGTTTTGCGTCCGACTGCAAGCTTCCGCGGCATTTGGCCCGCAGCGGCAAAAAAATTCCTGCCGTCCGTACGGCAGGAATATCGGTTCCCGGCTCGCTTATCCGTTCGTCGCCGGCGGCGCCTGGACGGCCGGCCGCGGCTTCGAATAATGCATCGTAATCCAGATCGCCGCCAGCGTCGCGCCGTTGTCGATCAGCTCGTGCTCCCACCAAGTCATATCGATCCCGTAAAGAGCCGCGACGGAATTGAGCAGATTGAAACTGAAAGCCACCGCCCACGCGCCGGTGATAATATAGTTCACCCGCAGAAACTGCGGGTGGTACCAGTATTGCGGATCGACCTTCTCCCTGGCGTACGCCAGCGTGAACGGCCGTTTCACCAGCATCGACAGCCAGGTCATCAGCGTCAGCTTGCCGTTGGCGAGCACCCCCAGATGATGGATGACCCACATATTGGTCATCAACACAACCGTCACCAGGCAAAAGGCAAAAAACAGCAGCGTTCCCCAGGCCATCAGTCCCCGGTGGACGCCCTGGCGGGTCTGGTAGACGGCGATCGCCGTCGCGACCGTGATCGAAATCTTCAGCATCGTAAGGGGCGGGAAAAGGGGCACCAGCATCAGGAACTTCAGCACAAGCCAGGGGGCGAAAGTAGCCGCAAGCGCAAAAAAGGTCATGCCGTCAACCACCACTCTCTGCCGAATCAGTCCTGAAAACTTTTTCCTGTTCGACATTCCTTCCTTCGCCGGGATACGACAAATATCCTGCCCCTGTGGACGCCGCACACGCGAAAAGGCGCCGGAGCTAATGCTGCCGGCGCCTTTTCAGCGCTTCTTCAATCCTTCAGCCACCTCACGGCGCACGACGCCCACGTCAGCCCGCCGCCGAAGCCCACCAGCACGACGACATCGCCGTTCTTCACCCGGCCGGCCTTCACCGCCTCATCGAGCGCGAGCGGCACCGACGCCGCCGAAGTGTTGCCGTACCGGTCCACATTCACATACACCTTCTCCATCGGCATCGCCAGGCGCTTGGCCGCCGACTGGATAATGCGGATGTTCGCCTGGTGGGGTACCAGCAAGGCGACCTCCGCCGGCGCCACGTTCGCCCCGGCGAGCGCCTTCAGCGCCGAATCGCCCATTATTTTCACCGCGAACTTGAACACTTCCTTGCCGTTCATCTGGATATAATGCAGGCGTCCGGCCACCGTCGCCGCCGTGGCCGGCTGCCGCGACCCGCCGGCCGGCACCTTCAGCAGCTCGCCGCCCGTGCCGTCGGCCCCCAAATCCGCGCCGACGATCCCATAACCGGGGGCGGTTTCGCCCAGCACTGCGGCCCCCGCCCCGTCGGCGAACACAATCAGCGTATTGCGGTCGGCCGGATCGGTTATCCGCGACAGCGTCTCCGCGCCGATCACCAGCACCTTGCGGTACATCCCCGACCTAATCAGCTCGCCGCCCACGACCAGACCGTACACGAACCCCGAGCAGACCGCCGTCAGATCGAAGGCGGCGGCCCGCTTCGCCTTCAGGTTGGCCTGCACCAGGCAGGCCGTCGACGGGAAAATCATATCAGGCGTCACCGTGGCGACAATTATAAGGTCGAGCTCCTCCGCGCCCACGCCGGCATCCGCCAGCGCCCGCTCGGCAGCCCGCGTCGCCATAGCCGACGTCGTTTCCCCTTCGCCGGCGATGCGTCGCTCGCGGATGCCGGTGCGCTCCGTTATCCACTCGTCTGTCGTATCCACCAACCGTTCAAGGTCCCGGTTGGTCACGACCTTCTCCGGCACATACGAACCCAGCCCCAAAATACCTGCGAACCTTTCCCTCATATAGCGGGCAGCTCCTCATCTTCTGGCCGTACAGACGCACCTAATCCGGCCATACTTTTCTATTATGCCTCGTTCTCCCCGCGGACATACCGCAAAAACCACCAACAAAGGAACCTGCGACAAAGATAAGCGGCAGGCCCCTGGCAAAAACGGCGTCAGCCGGGCCGCAGCGCGCTCCTTTGCTCCAGGTACTCGTCGTACGTCGTCCGCCGGTCGATAATCCCGGCCGGCGTTATCTCCACAATCCGGTTGGCCACCGTCTGCACGAACTGGTGGTCGTGGGAAGCGAACAGGATAGTGCCGCCGAAAGCGATCAGCCCGTTATTGAGCGCCGTGATCGACTCCAGATCGAGATGGTTGGTCGGCTCGTCGAAAATCAGCACATTCGCGCCGCTCAGCATCATCTTGGCGAGCATGCACCGCACCTTCTCGCCCCCCGACAGCACATTCGCCTCCTTCAGGCTCTCCTCGCCCGAAAAAAGCATCCTGCCGAGGAACCCCCTGATATAAGTCTCCTCCTGGTCGCGGGAAAACTGCCGCAGCCAGTCGACGAGGCTAAGCTCGCACCCGTCGAAGAAAGCCCCGTTGTCCTTCGGGAAATAGGCCTGCGAAGTCGTCACGCCCCACTTGAACTCGCCGCTGTCAGCCTCCGTCTCGCCCATGAGGATTTTAAACAGCGTCGTTTTGGCGAGGCCGTTCTCGCCCACGAACGCGATCTTATCGCCCTTCTCCATCCGCAGGGTGAAGTCGTCCAGCACCTTCTCGCCGTCAATGCTCTTCGCCAGCCCCTCGATCGACAGCAACTGGTCGCCCGCCTCGCGGTCGGGCTTGAAAGCGATAAAAGGATACTTGCGCGACGACGGCTTGATATCCTCGAGCGTCAGCTTCTCCAGCAGCTTCTTACGCGACGTCGCCTGCCGCGACTTCGACGCGTTGGCGCTGAACCGCTGAATAAAGCTCTGCAGCTCCTTCATCTTCTCCTCGGTCTTGCGGTTCGCCTCCCTGGCGAGCTTCAACGCCAACTCGCTCGACTCCAGCCAGAAATCGTAGTTGCCGACAAATAACTGGATCTTGCCGAAATCGATATCGGCGATATGGGTGCACACCTGATTGAGGAAGTGACGGTCGTGGGAAACCACGATCACCGTGTTGGGGAAACTGTACAGGAAATCCTCCAGCCAGCGGATAGCCTCGGTATTGAGATGGTTGGTCGGCTCGTCGAGCAGCAGGATGTCGGGGTTGCCGAACAGCGCCTGCGCCAGCAGCACCCGCACCTTCTCATTGCCGCTCAGCTCGCCCATCTTCTGACTGTGAAGCTCCTCCGGGATACCCAGACCGTTCAGCAGCTTCGCCGCCTCGGTCTCGGCGTCCCAGCCGTTCAGCTCAGCGAACTCGCCCTCCAGCTCCGCCACCTTCACGCCGTCCTCGTCCGAGAAATCGGGCTTGGCGTACAGCGCATCCTTCTCCTCCATAATCGCGTACAGCCTGGCGTGGCCCATGATGACCGTCTTCAGCGCCTCGAATTCGTCGAACTCGTAGTGGTTCTGCCGCAGCACCGCCAGCCGTTCGCCGGGCGTTATATCCACCGTGCCGCTCGTCGGCTCGATCTCGCCGGCGAGGATCTTCAGAAAAGTCGACTTCCCCGTGCCGTTAGCGCCGATCAGGCCGTAACAATTGCCGGGGGTAAACTTTATATTCACATCCTTGAACAATATCCGTTTCCCGAAGCCGAGACTCAGGCCGTTTGTGCTTATCATCGCAAACATCGCCTCCTGCGTAAAAAATCCGCGCTGCCAGTAAAAAGCAAAAGCCGTCCGATAAAGGCGGCTTGTTATTCCGACATACTAATTAAAGATACCACAACTTGCCCCGCGCGTCAAACAAATACCGCGGCCCGCCGGCCCCTGACCTTTTATTTTGCCCGCCGCTGCGCTATAATACCCTTATTACATTATTTTAGCAATAACAGGCAGGCGGGAGGGTTGGCGATGGTACAGGAAAAAGAACCGGGCTTCCGGCAAGGCGCGGCCGACGGCATCCCGATCATGGTCGGCTATTTCCCGGTGGCGATGGCGTTCGGCCTGCTCGCCAAAACGGTCGGCGTCACCCTCGCCGACGCCGGCCTCTTTTCCCTCGTCGTCTTCGCCGGCGCCAGCCAGTTCATGGCCCTCGACCTCATCAAGGCCGGCATCGCCGCCGCCGACATCGTCCTCGCCACCTTCCTCCTCAACCTCCGCCACATGATGATGAGCGCCGCCCTGGCCGCCCGCCTGCAAGGCGTGCGCCGCGGACTGGTGCCGCTCATCGCCTTCGGCGTCACCGACGAAACCTTCTCCGTCGCCTCGCTCAAGGCCGGCAAACTCACCGCACGCTACCTCCTCGGCCTCAACGGCGCCGCCTACGTCGCCTGGTTCGGCGGCACCGTCGCCGGCTACCTCGTCGGCCAGGTGTTGCCGGCGGCCGTCCAGAGCAGCCTCGGCATCGGCCTGTACGCGCTCTTCGCCGCCATCCTCGTCCCCGAGCTCAAAAAACGCGCCGGCGCCCTCGTCATCGTCCTGCTGGCCGGCCTGCTGTACCTGCTCTTCACCCGCTTTACGCCGCTGTCCTCCGGCTGGAGCCTCATCGCCGCCATAATCGCCGCCGCCGCCGCCGGCCTGGCGGTGCTCGGCGACGGTGGCGGGGAGGAGGAAATATGACCGAATACCTGCCCCTCATCCTCGGCATGATGCTCGTCACCTACCTGCCGCGCCTGCTGCCGCTCGCCGCCCTCGCCCAGCGGCCGCTGCACCCCCTGCTGCGTCGCTTCCTGCGCTGCATCCCCTACGCCGCCCTCGGCGCGCTGATAATCAGAGGCATCGCCGAAAGCGCCCCCGGCATGATGCCGGCCACGCTGGCCGCGATCGCCGTCGCCGCCGCCGTCTCCTTCTGCGGCGGCAGCCTGGTGCCGTCCGTCGTCGCCTCGATAGCTGCGGCCTATGTGATTCTCTCCTTATAAAAACTAAACCACCGCCCGCCGGCGGTGGTTCCTTTTTCTGCCGGTCCCTCTCCCGCAGGGTTATCCGGTCGCGCGGCGAAGATAACAAACAGCTTGGAACGAAACTTGCTACTATTATTCGCGGATGGTCGTGATGCGCACATGAACACAGCCATAAAACGGAGTGCCGATATGTGGAGACAATGGTTTAAAAGCTGGCGGGGCCGCCTTATCGTGCTCTCGCTGCTCATCGTAAACATACCCATCCTCGTCGCCGGCTTCGCCATGAAGCAGAGTGCCGAGCAATCGCTGCTCGAAGAGAAAAAAAGCAAACTGGCCGCGGTAAGCTACATCCTCGACTCGCGGCTCGGCCCCGACGGATTCGCCGGCATCCTTAGGCGCCACCGGGCCACCGGCGCGTCCCGCGAGGAACAGATCGCCATCCTCAACCGCGAGCTTGCCGGCGCCACCGACGAAATCGCCGCATCCGCCCCCGGCCTCGGAGCCGGCTTCTACTCACGGGACCTTGACGCCATCGTCACCTACGGCCCGTCCAAGAGCTTCGGCCACACCGTCGGCTGGTCGATCGAAAAAGACCACCCCGGGCGCACCGTCATGGCCGACAACGAGTTCCGGGTCGAATCCGGCACCCTGGTGCGCGGCAACATCATGAACGCCATGCGCCCCGTCTACCGCGAGGGGCAGGTCATCGGCTACATCTGGGTCAACGAACTCACCGACGACATCCAGACCCAGATCGCGGCCATGGACAGGGGACTGACCGTCTCCATGACCGCCGGCCTGCTGCTCAGCATCTTCCTCATCCTCAGCCTCACCGGCAGCATGATCAAAGACGTCCAGACCGTCATCCAGGGGCTCAGGCAGCTGCGCTTCAACCTCCGCCAGCCCATCACCGGCGTCACCGGGGAAATGGGCGAAGTCGCGGCCACCATCAACGAAATGGCCGCCGCCCTCGGCGACGCGCGGACACTGAGCGAAAACATCATGGAAAGCATGGCTGACGGCATAATTGCCGTCGACACCGAAGGCAAGATCACCGCCTTCAACCGCGCCGCCGAGACCATGACCGGCTTTGCCGCCCCCGAGGTTATCGGCAGATACTACGAAGACCTCTTCTCCCAGGACACCGACTTCAACAGCCGCCTCCTCGCCACCCTCCGCACCGGCGAGCCCTATATCGCCAGCAAAATCGAATACCCCATCAGGCACGGCAGACTCTGGATCAGCGTCTCCACCTCCATGCTGCGCGACATCAACGGCAAAATCCTCGGCGCCGTCGTCGTCTTCGAAGACCTCACCGAGCGCAAGCGCCTCGAAGAGCAGGTCAGCCGCGCCGACCGCCTGGCCACCCTCGGCGAGCTCATGGCCGGCGTCGCCCACGAAATCCGCAACCCCCTCACCAGCATCAAAGGCTTCCTCCAGTACTTCCAGACCGCCGGCAGCGAAGAAGAGCGGGCCACCTACCTGCCGATGCTCATGCGCGAAGTCGACCGCATGAACAGAATAATCGAAACACTGCTCTACTTCTCCCGGCCCTGCCAGGAAAAAGCCGTCCCCACCGACCTCGCCAAAGTGCTCCAGGACACCCTCATCCTCCTGCAGAGCCAGGCCAAGAGCCACGGCATCGTGTTCGACACCTTCATCGAAGAAGGGCTGCCGCTCGTCAGCATCGACGGCGAGCAGTTCAAACAGGTATTCCTCAACCTCCTCCTCAACTCACTCCAGGCAATGGACCACGAAGGGACGATCAAGGTCAGCGCCCGCCACCTGCGGGAAACGGACGAAATCGAAGTCCGCTTCGCCGACACCGGGCCGGGCATCCCGGCCGCCATCCGCGAGAAAGTGTTCGACCCCTTCTTCACCACAAAACAGACAGGCACCGGACTCGGCCTGGCGGTCGTGCAGCGCATCGTCGCCGCCCGCGGGGGGCGCATCCTCATCGAGGACAACCCCGCCGGCGGGGCGGTCATCCGCATCCTCGTACCGCTGGCCCACCGACAGGGGGAATAGTAGATGCAGACAGGCAGAATACTCGTTGCCGACGACGAAGAAAGCGTCCGGGCGATGCTCGACGTCGTGCTCCGCAGCGAAGGCTACGAAGTTCTCACCGCCGAAGACGGCAAAGCCGCCCTGGAAATCGGCCGCCGCGAGCAGCCCGACGTCATCCTCATGGATATCCGCATGCCCAGGATGGACGGCATGACCGCCTTCCGGGCCATGCGCCAGGAGCAGTTCGGCGCCGCCGTCATCCTCATGACCGCCTTCGCCACCGTCGACAAAGCCGTCGAGGCCATGAAAGCCGGGGCCTACGACTACATCATCAAACCCTTCAACATCGACGAACTGAAGATAATGCTGCGGCGGGCCGTCGAAAACAGGCAGCTCGCCCAGGAGGCCAACCTCCTCCGCCAGGAGCTGTCGGCCCACTTCAGCCTCGACAGGGTCATCACCAACTCGCCCGCCATGCGCAAGGTCTACGACACCGTCGCCCGCGTCGCCCCCACCCAGGCCACCGTGCTCATCACCGGCGAAAGCGGCACCGGCAAGGAACTGATGGTCAACACCATCCACTTTAACAGCCTGCGGGCCGGCGGGCCGCTCATCAAAGTCAAC
Organism: Sporomusaceae bacterium; assembly: GCA_031460455.1. Lineage (NCBI taxonomy): Bacteria > Bacillati > Bacillota > Negativicutes > Selenomonadales > Sporomusaceae > Sporomusaceae bacterium. The sequence continues at coordinate 170,798 of JAVKTQ010000004.1, read as the reverse complement.
TGCAGCGCCCTGCCGGAAACGCTGCTCGAAAGCGAGCTGTTCGGTCACGAGAAAGGGGCGTTCACCAGCGCCGCCTCCCGCCGCATCGGCCGCTTCGAGCTCGCCGACAAAGGCACCCTGCTGCTCGACGAGATCGGCGAAATGCCTATGTCCGTCCAGGTCAAGCTGCTCAGAGTGCTGCAGGAGCGCGAATTCGAGCGCGTGGGCGGCAGCCAGACCGTCAAGACCGACATGCGCGTCGTCGCCGCCACCAACCGTTCCCTGCCCGAGCTCGTCGAGCGGGGCGAATTCCGGCAAGACCTCTACTACCGCCTCGCGGTCGTCACTGTCGAAATTCCGCCGCTTCGGGACCGGCGGGAGGACATCCCCCTGCTGGCGCGCCTCTTCCTGCAGAAATTCGCCCAGGAAGCGGGCCGCGACCTCGACGACTTCGACCCCGAAGCCATGGCCCTGCTGGCGGTGTACCGCTGGCCGGGCAACATCCGCGAACTGTCCAACGTCGTCGAGCGGGCGGTGATAATGAGCACCGGCCGGATGATCTTCCCCGAAGACCTGCCGGCCCAGCTCCGCCCCGACGCCCACGAGCGCCGCGCCGCCCAAGGGGCCTCCCCCTGGCACGGCGAAAGCCTGCGCGACATCATCAAGGAAACCGAAAGCGTAATCATTCGCGACGCGCTGCAGCGCAACAAAGGCAACCGCATGAAAACCGCCCGCGACCTCGACATGAGCCGGCGGGCCCTTCAGTACAAAATAGCCGAATACAACCTCGCCGCCGAAAACGAAGAATGATGCGCAAACATTAGTCGCCCGGCCGCGCAAAAAATAGGCGTTTCTTTGCCGACAACCCCATACTTTTCTCCCGCCGAAGCGGGGGAACCCCCTTCATAGCCCGCCGTGCCGAAAATTTATTTTTTGGCACGGTTTTTGCGTTTTTATACGGCAGAACTAATTCTTCAAACAAGGAGGAAGCGAATTGAACAAAGTACGACCACTCGCTGAGGCGGTTGCGGCCGTCAAAGACGGGGCCACCGTAATGATTGGCGGCTTCCTGGGCGTCGGTACGCCTGCAGCCATCATCGACGCCCTCGTCGCCAAAGGCGTCAAAGACCTCACCGTTATCGCCAACGACACCGCCATGCCGGAAGTTGGCATCGGTAAACTGGTGGTAACCCGCCAGCTCAAAAAAGCCATCGTCTCCCACATCGGCACCAACCCCGAAACCGGTCGCCAGATGATCGCCGGCGAACTCGACGTCGTCCTCACGCCCCAGGGCACGCTCGCCGAACAGATCCGCGCCGGCGGCGCCGGCCTCGGCGGCATCCTCACCCCCACCGGCGTCGGCACCGTTGTCGAAGAAGGTAAACAAAAATTAACACTCGCCGGCCGCGAATACCTCGTCGAGTTGCCCCTCCGCGCCGACGTCGCCCTCCTCAAGGCCCACAAGGCCGACAAGGCCGGCAACCTCGTTCTCCGGCGCAGCGCCAAGAACTTCAACCCGCTCATGGCCCTCGCCGCCGGCACCGTTATCGCCGAAGTCGAGCAAATCGTCGAAACAGGGGCGATCGACCCCGATGAAGTCACCGTTCCCGGCGTCGTCGTCGACATCATCGTTCAAGGGAAAGGGGTGGCCGTCAATGGCTAGCGCCAAGGAAACCATCGCCCGCCGCGTCGCGCGCGAACTCAAGGACGGGGAACTCGTCAACCTCGGCATCGGCCTGCCGACCCTCGTCCCCAACTACCTGCCTGCGGACGTCTCGATCGTCCTCCAGTCCGAAAACGGCTTTGTCGGCCTCGGTCCGGTCGCCGAAACCGACCCCGACCTCACAAACGCCGGCGGCGCGCCCGCGGGCATCATCCCCGGCGGCGCCACCTTCGACAGCCTCATGTCCTTCAGCCTCATCCGCGGCGGCCACGTCGACGCCACCGTCCTCGGCGCCCTCCAGGTCGACGAACAGGGCAACCTCGCCAACTGGATGGTCCCCGGCAAAATGGTGCCTGGCATGGGCGGCGCCATGGACCTCGTCGTCGGCGCCAAAAAAGTCATCGCCGCCATGGAGCACACCGCCAAAGACGGCAGCCCCAAAATCCTGAAAAACTGCAACCTGCCGCTCACCGGCAAAGGCGTCGTCACCCTCATCGTCACCGAGCTCGGCGTCATCCGCGTCACCCCGGCCGGCCTCGTCCTCGAAGAGACCGCCCCCGGCGTCAGCGCCGCGGACGTCATCGCCAAAACCGAAGCCAAGCTTACCGTCAGCCCCGCGCTGAAAACTATGTGATGTCGCATAAATCTCGCCGGACACGCGCCCTTCCTCTGGTCGTCATCCCCGAAGCCGACCCTCCGCGACATCACGCACGAAAAGGGAGGACTGTGTCCCGGCCGCAGATATGAGCTCCCCAAAAAAATAAAAAGGAGGACCCCAATGCTTAACAGAATGGCCAACTTCTTCGTCGTTCTCGTCCAGAAGTACCTCCCCGACGCCTACTTGTTCGCTATCATCCTCACCTTCGTGGCCTTCATCATGGCTTTCGCCCTCACCGGCAAAGGCTTCATCGATCTCATCATGATGTGGGGCAACGGCCTGTACGGCATCATCGCCTTCGCCATGCAGATGATCCTCATCCTCGTCACCGGTCACGCCCTCGCCAGCAGCAAACCGGTGAAAGCCTTCCTGAGCACGCTGGCCGCCATCCCCAAAAACGGCACCCAGGCCGCCATGCTCAACTGCTTCGTCGTCGGCGTGGCCAGCTTCCTCAACTGGGGCTTCGGCCTGGTCGTCGGCGCCCTGCTGGCCCGCGAACTAGCCCGCCGGGTGGCAGGCACCGACTACAGCTTTGTCGTCGCCGCCGGTTACTCCGGCTTCGTCATCTGGCACGGCGGCATCTCCGGCTCCATCCCCCTCGCCGTGGCCAGCAAAGGCCATCTCGTGGAAAAACTGACCGGCATCATCCCCGTCACCAGCACCATCTTCTCTCCCTCGAACCTCATCATCACCTGGGCGATCATCATCACCCTGCCGCTCCTCTTCAAAATGATGGCCCCCAAACCCGAAGACATCAGGACCGTCGACCCCGAGCTGCTCGCCGAGCCTGAAGAGCCGGCCGCGCCCGCCAAGCAGACCTTCGCGACCATGCTGGAAAACAGCGTCGTCATCAACATGCTGTTCGGCGCCATGGGTGTCATCTACCTCGTCTATTACTTCGCCACAAAGGGCTTCGACCTGTCCCTCAACATCGTAATCTGCATCTTCTTCGTCGCCGGCGTCATCCTCCACATGACACCCATCAACTACGTCCGGGCGATGAACGAAGCCATAAAGGGAGCCGGCGGCATCGCCCTCCAGTTCCCGCTTTACGGCGGCATCCAGGGCATCATGGTTTCCTCCGGCCTGGCCGCCATCATCGCCAAGTGGTTCATCTCCTTCTCCACCCCCTTCACCTTCCCGCTGTTCACCTTCATCGCCGGCGGCGTCATCAACTTCTTCGTGCCCTCCGGCGGCGGCCAGTGGATCGTGCAGGGCCCCATCAACATCCCGGCCGGCGCGGCCCTCGGCGTCGACCCGGCCAAAGTCGCCATGAGCATCGCCTACGGCGACCAGTGGACCAACATGATCCAGCCCTTCTGGGCGCTGCCCCTCCTGGGGATCGCCAAACTCGGCGTCCGCGACATCATGGGCTACTGCGTCATGACCCTCATCTGGAGCGGCATCATCATCGCCCTCGGGTTGATGATATTCTAAAAAACCAAAACTGAAAGAAGGGTTCCGTATGCGCGACATCGTCATCGCCAGCGCCGCCCGCACTGCTATCGGCAACTTCAACGGCACGCTGGCCTCCCTGTCCGCCTCCGAAATGGGCGCCATCGTCGTCAAGGAAGCGCTGGCCCGCGCCGGCGTAAAAGCCGAGGCTGTCGACGAGCTCATCTTCGGCAACGTCCTCCAGGCCGGACTCGGCCAAAACCCCGCCCGCCAGGCGGCTATCAAAGCCGGCCTCCCGGCCGAAATCCCCTCCTTCACCGTCAACAAAGTCTGCGGTTCCGGCCTCAAGACCGTCAACCTCGCCGCCCAGGCCATCGCCTGCGGCGACGCCGACATCATCCTCGCCGGCGGTATGGAAAGCATGTCCCAGGCCCCGTACCTCCTGTCCAGCAAAGCCCGCTGGGGCTACCGCATGGGCAACGACAAAATCGTCGACGTCATGATCCAGGACGGCCTGTGGTGCGCCTTCAACGACTACCACATGGGCATCACCGCCGAAAACGTCGCCGCCCAGTACGGTATCACCCGCGAAATGCAGGACCAGCTCGCCTTCGAATCCCAGGATAAAGCCGTCAAGGCCATCCAAAGCGGTGCCTTCAAAAAAGAAATCGTCCCCGTCACCATCAAAGGCAAGAAGGGCGACACCGTCTTCGACACCGACGAATTCCCCAAAGCCGGCACCACCGCCGAGACGCTCGGCAAGCTAAAACCCGCCTTCAAAAAAGACGGCACCGTCACCGCCGGCAACGCTTCCGGCATCAACGACGGCGCGGCCGCCCTCGTCGTCATGAGCGCCGACAAAGCCAAAGCCCTCGGCATCAAGCCGCTCGCCAAAATCGTCGGCTACGGCTCGGGCGGCGTCGATCCCTCCGTCATGGGCATGGGCCCCGTCCCCGCCACCCGTAAGGCTTTAGCCAAAGCCGGCCTCACCATCGGCGACATCGACCTCATCGAAGCCAACGAAGCCTTTGCCGCCCAGTTTCTGGCCGTCGGCAAAGAACTCGGCTTCCAGAAGGAAAAAGTCAACGTCAACGGCGGCGCCACCGCCCTCGGCCACCCCATCGGCGCCAGCGGCGCCCGCATCCTCGTCACCCTCCTTCACGCCATGGAAGCGCGCGGCGCCAAACGCGGCCTCGCCACCCTCTGCATCGGCGGCGGCCAGGGCGTCGCCACCATTGTCGAAAAACTATAATAGCAATAAGCCTCTCCCACAAAAAACTATAATAGCATAAGCCCCTCCCACAAAGAAAAAAGGCTGCTAAAAACGCAGCCTTTTTTCCTATTCCTCTCCTGGGTACCGCAGCCCCCATTGGGCGCGGACCGTATCCATCATACCCATCACCGCCAGCGTCTGCTCGTGCGTCATCACCGGGCTCTCGGTCAGCCCCGCCCGCAGGCAGCGCTCCGTCTCCCGTATCTGGTACTCGAACCCGTTCGCCTCAAAAGGCGCCTTAACCGTCCGCTCTCCGCCGCCGTTCACCACCGTAAACTCCTGCAGCGCCGTGAACTCCGGCAGCACGATGCGGCCCTCTGTCCCGAAAATCGCCGCCTCGGTCGGGATAACGCTGCCGATCGTCGTTACCAGATGGGCCGTCGCCCCGCCTTCGTATTCCAGCATAATGCTGTCGAACATATCCGTCCCGTACTCGCCCATGATTGCCTTCGCGTGGAGCGTCGCCGGCCGGTACCCCAGCACCATCGCCGCCACCCCCAGCGCGTACACGCCGATATCCAGCAGCGCCCCGCCGGCCAGCGCCGGGTCGAACTTGCGCACATAGCGGGCCCCCGTAGGCGCGAACCCGTACTGGGCCCGGAAATGGGTCACCGCGCCGATCGCTCCGCCGGCCAGCTCCCCGGCCAGCAGCCCGTACGCCGGCAGAAACTTCGTCCAGAACGCCTCCATGATGAAAAGCCGCTTCTCCCGCGCCAGCGCGATGAGCTCGGCCGCCTGGGCGGCGTTCACCGTAAACGACTTCTCGCACAACACATGCTTGCCGTGCTCCAGGCACAACCGCGCGTTCTCGTAGTGGTGCGAATGCGGCGTCGCCACATACACAACATCGATATCCGCGTCGCGGACCAGCTCGCCGTAATCGCCGTACGCCCGCGGCGCCCCGTGCTCCGTGGCGAACACCTTCGCCGTCGCCATGCTGCGCGACGCCACCGCCAGCACCTTGCCCGTGTCGGTCAGACGCGAAATGGTGCCAGCGAACTTCTTCGCGATCGTTCCGGTCGACATAATACCCCAATTGATGCTCTTCATATGCAAAACCGCCCCCTTGCGACGCTGTCTTCCCTATAAACTTATTACATGCCGCCCCGGCAAGTCAATAGCGGCGCGTTCCCGCATTGTTCCCGCGCGAACGGGCGGACGGAAGTGTTTCCCCTGAAAACAGAACTGGACAAATTAACCAATTGACGTTAGAATGACAGTAAATTCCGTTAAGAGCCATTATCGTTACGCTTGTTGCTCGGGGCGCAGTCCCTGAGGGGAGGAGATGAAATACCATGGCCAAAAAAGAACGCCAAATCGTCGCCACCACTGCCTGGTCGGCCGGCCCCGGCTGCCACGGCGGCTGCGGCGTGCTCGCCCACATCGAGGACGGCAGACTGGTCAAAGTCGAAGGCGACCCCAACCACCCCTGGAACCAGGGGCGGATATGCGCCCGCTGCCTGGCGATGACCAAATACGTCTACCACCCCGACCGCATCACCCGCCCGCTCAAAAGGGTGGGGGAGAGGGGCGAGGGCAAATGGCAGGAGATATCCTGGGAAGAAGCCTTCGCCTATGTCGAGGAAAAACTCGTCAAGATCAGAGACGAATACGGCCCCGAAAGCGTCATCTTCTCAATGGGCACCGGCCGCGACATCGGCGCCTGGATCTGCATGCTCGCCTACGCCTACGGCAGCCCCAACGTCATGTTCGCCCTCAGCGGCCTGGCCTGCTACAGCCCGCGTATCGCCGCCGTAGCCACCGTCCAGGGCGACTACTGCATCCTCGACGCCTCGCAGTGGTTCCCCGAGCGCTACGAAGACCCGCGCTACACCAGGCCCGAATGCATCGTCGTCTGGGGCTACAACATCCCCTCCACCTGCCCCGACAACGTCTTCGGCCACTGGATCACCGACCTCATGAAGCAGGGCACCAAAATCATCTGCATCGACCCGCGGCTCACCTTCTTCGCCTCCCGGGCCGAAAAATGGCTCCAGCTCAGGCCCGGCACCGACGGCGCCCTCGCCATGGGTTTCCTCAACGTCATCGTCAACGAAAAACTCTATGACGAACGCTTCGTCGCCGACTGGACCAACGCTCCCCACCTCGTCCGCGCCGACACCGGCAAGCTCCTCCGCGCCGGCGACCTGCCCGGCGGCGGCAACGCCGCCGACTTCGTCGTCTGGGACGCCGCCGCCGGCAAACCGGCCGTCTGGGACACCGCCGCCGTCGCCTACAAAACCGCCGGCGTCCGTCCGGCGCTCGCCGGCGAATACCGGATAACACTCGCCGACGGGCAAACCGTCGTCTGCACCACCGTATGGGACACCTTCCTCCGCAAAGTCGCCGAATATCCCCTCGACAAAGTCGCCGAAATCACCCTCGTTCCCGCCGACGACATCCGCGCCGCCGCCCGCCTCTACGCCACCAGCAAGCCGGCCGCCATCCACTGGGGCGAACCCATCGACATGACCCCCGCCATCACCCCCACCACCCAGGCCATCGCCGACCTGTGGGCCATAACCGGCAACCTCGACATCCCCGGCGGCAACGTTATCTCCCGCTACGCCTTCGACGCCGTCGCCTACGCCCTGCCGGGCGCCAAAGGCGCCATCAAGCTCAAATCCGCCGAGCAGGACAAAAAGCGCATCGGCGCCGACAAATACGGCCCCCTCGGCAAATTCATCTGGCGGGCCCACACCGACCTCGTCATCGACCAGATCTTCACCGGCGACCCCTACCCCGTCAAAGGCATGTGGCTCCAGACCACCAACCCGCTGTCCGGCATCGGCATGGACCCCCGCAAATGGCAGAAGGCCCTCGAAAAGCTCGACTTCGTTGCCGTCGTCGACCTCTTCATGACCCCCACCGCCCAGCTTGCCGACATCATCCTGCCGGCGGCCTCCTTCCTCGAAAAAGAAGGCGTCCGCTCCTGGTGGATACCGCTCCAGACCATCAACAAAGCCATCGACGTCGCCGAATGCAAATCCGACGTCGAGATCAACTTCGAACTCGCCCGGCGTCTCGACCCCGAATTCAAATGGAACACCGTCCACGAACTTTTCGACGAAATCCTGCTGAACTCCGGCATGACCTTCGAGCAGCTGCAGGAAAAAGGCTGGGCCTTCCCGCCCGAAGGCCACCCCAGCGCCCCCTACCGCCGCTACGAAAAAGGCCTGCTGCGCGCCGACGGGAAACCCGGCTTCCGCACCCCCTCCGGCAAATTCGAGCTCCACTCCACCCTCCGCGAAGAATGGGGCTTAGAGCCGGTAGCCCACTACGAAGAGCCGCCCTTCACCCCCGTCAGCCGCCCTGACCTCGCCGCCGAATACCCGCTCATCCTCTGCACCGGCCGGCGCTCCGCCGCCTTCTTCATCTCCGAACACCGCAACATCCCCTGGCTCAGGGCCCTCGACCCCGATCCCGTCGTCGAGATCCACCCCAAAAAAGCCGGCGAACTCGGCATCGGCAACGGCGAATGGGTGTGGGTCGAAAACTGGCTGGGCAAATGCAAGCTCAAAGCCAAAGTCACCCTCGAAGTCCCCGAATGGATGGTAATGGCCGCTCACGGCTGGTGGTTCCCGGAGGAGAAAACCGCCGCCCCCGACCTGTGCGGCACCTTCCGCTCCAACATCAACACCCTCATCCCCATGAACGCCGTCGGTCAGGACGGCCTCGGCTCGCCGATCAAGCACATGCTCTGCAAAGTCTACAAAGTCAGAGGAGATGAAGCGTGATGGCCAGAAAAAACACCGGCTACGGCCTCCTGATCGACTACGAATACTGCACCGGCTGCCACGCCTGCGAAATAGCCTGCGCCCAGGAATACGACTGGCCGGCCGGCATGGGCGGCATGCGCGTCACCGAGATGATCCAGCAGCTCCCGAACGACAAAGCCTACCTCGCCTACCTGCCGTTCCCCACCGAGCTGTGCATCCTGTGCGCCGGCCGCACCGCCAAAGGCATGAAACCCGCCTGCGTCCAGACCTGCATGTCGGCCTGCATGAAACACGGCCGCGTCGAAGACCTCGCGAAAGAGATAAACAAACCCCGTATGGCCTTGTTTGTGCCAAAATAACAGACCGCCAATAAGCGCCCTCTGCTGCTTGCCGCAAAACCGAAAGGACCTGCTCTCCCTATACTGGAAGGCAGGTCCTTTTCTTATTCTCTGCGCCGGAGGCTGAGGGGAACACAGGCGTAAGCGCCGTTGCGGAGGCCGTTACGCGCCGTTGGCGCAGCAGGCCGGTAACACGAACGTACGCCCGTCCATGGACGGACGGGCGAGGAGCCATCTGTCATGGACGACAGTTGGCGACGGTACGGCTGTGTCGGCCCAAGCCGTACGGCGCGTTCGGCCGCAGCTCCGGCGCATAGCCTGCGTTCCCCGCAGCCGGGCCGCCTACTTTTCACCGCGCCGCCTTTTCCTTGCGGCGCGCGTTATAACCTTTATCCTCATACGGCTGCAGCTTCGCCAGCCACTTGTCCTCCAGCGCCGCCACCGCCTTGCGCCACTCCTCCTGCGGCACCTTCGCCGCGTCGATCTGCTCCAGCACCTCGAACGCGAACGCGTCGTTCCCGTAGCGGTCCCAGTCTTCCTGCAGCTCCTTGCAGCGGTTAACCTTCATCTTCAGCTGGAAGCTCTGGGAATTGAAGGCCGCCGGCAGATTCATGCTCGCGCCTACCAGCACCCTGCCGGTGGCGTTGTTCCTGATAACATACACCCCCATCGGGCGGGGCGTCTCCTTATATGCCAGTTTCAATTCCTTGCGTCTGTCCATATTATCCATCTCCTTGTCCTATGGTCTGAGCCAGTACTTGCCGCCGTCCACCGTCCGGTCCATAAAGCCGTAATCCACCAGGTACCGGCGCAGCAGCGCGTAATCGCCGTAAAACCGCTTCAGCACCGCGTTGACCTCCTGCTCGGCATACGTCGCGGCCGGGTCGAAATACTTCACGATATGCCTGAGAACCGCCAGCCGCTTCTTCTCCTTGGCGGGGAAATGCGCCAACGGGCCGTCGGGGCCGTCCGGGAGGCAGGCGGCGAGAATCTTCTCGTTCTCCGCCGCCGTGATCGCGAACCGCTCGTCGACATTCCGCGTGTTCAGCGGCAGGTCGATGAAGCTGGTCTTTTTCGGCGTCCGCTCGGCCAAAAGCTCCATAATCGCCAAAAACACCTTGGCCTGCTTCTGCCTCTCCCTGAGCGCGAAGCGGTGGTTGCGGACCGTCGACATGCTGCCTGCGCCCAGCTCCTTCGCCACCGCGGCGTCGCTTTTCCCGGCGTAAAAAAGCTCCAGGAGCGCCTTCTGGTGCTCGGTCAGACCGGTCAGCTTCTTATCCAGGCCGAGGAGGAAATCGAAAACCGACCGGTGGCTCGCGGCGATATGGACCGCCACATACTTCCTCGCCTCGTACAGCCTCTCCCCGTGGGCGAAAACCTCGCCATCCGCGAACGTCCGGCCGCAGATGAGGCAAATATATACGCCGCCAGCCTCGTCGTAGCGATACCCCTGCTTCACCTCCGCCGCCGACGCCTGCCAGAAAAGCTCCGAAACATCGTTCATACCAAACACCTCGCAGTAACATCTATTGAATACATAGACATTATATTATTATATCTATAAAAAATCAAGAAGGCGGCAAGCGGAGGATATTCCCATCATAGTGTTCCCGCACCAACAAAAAAGAGAACCGCCCCAGGGCGGTTCTCTCAGTATATACCGTGTCTATTTCGTGTTCTGGATGGCGTCGACCAGCGCGGTGCCGTGCTTGTCGGTGTAAGCCTTCCACACCGGCTTGACCTTTTCGATGAACGGCTGCACGTCCTTGACCTCGTTGAAGAGCACGCCCTTCTTGACAAGCTCCTCGACAACCTTCTTCTCGTCCGCGGTCCACAGCTCGCGGGACTTGGCGGTCGTCTCCTTGCCGACTTCGAGGAAAATCTTCTGCTGCTCGGGAGTCAGCTTGTCGAAGACCTTCTTGCTGATCAGGATGGCGTCCGGGGTGCTGAAATGGCGGGTCCAGGAGAAATACTTGGAAACCTCGTACAATTTGAGAGTATAGAGCGTGGTCGGGCTGTTCTCCCAGCCGTCGATAACGCCCTGCTGCAGCGCGCTGTACACTTCGCCCTGGCCCATCGGGGTGGCGATCGCGCCCATGTTGTTCAGCGTATTGACCATCAGCTGGCTGTTCATAACGCGGATCTTCACGCCCTTGAGGTCGTCGGGGGTGTTGATCGGGCGCTTGTTATTGATGACGCTGCGCGAACCCGAATCGGCCCAGAACAGGAACACGAAGCCGGCTTTGTTGATATCGGCGATCAACTGCTCGCCGGGCTTGCCGTCGAGGACCTTATACTGATGAGCCGGGCTCTTAAACATGAACGGCAGGTTGAGAACGTCGATCGTCGGCACGAACTGGCCGAGAGGACCGCAGGAAGTCAGGCCCATATCGAGGGTACCCATCTTCATGCCCTCGAGGGCGTCGCGCTGTTCGCCCAGCTGGCTGCTGGGGAACACCTGGATTTCGATCTGGCCTTTGGTTTTTTCCTTCACCTTTTCGGCGAAGAACAGCATCGACTTGTGGGTGGGATGCGCTTCCGGCAGCACGGACGACAGCTTCAGGACCTGCTTTTCCGCCTTCTTCTCCGGCGCAGCGGCTTTCTGCCCGCCGCCGCAGGCCGTCAAAACCAGGCTCAGGGCGATGACAATCGCCAGGATGACCGTAAACTTCTTGTTCACTGTTTTTTCCCTCCTAGATATTTTAATAAAAGAAAAATAAGGAAATCACTTCTCTCCCTACCACCTCCGCCAGTAGGCCGTTTTCAACCGGGCCCTATAATTTGCCGCCCATGACCAGCCTCGGGATGAAGGTGATCAGGTCGGGCACAAGCGTGATGAGAACCAGTACCAGGATCATGGCGCCGATGAAGCGATAATAGGTGTTCAGCATCGACCCCAGCGATATCTTCGAGATGCCGGTGGCCACGAACAGCGCCACGCCGACCGGCGGCGTGCACTGGCCGATCGCCATATTGACGATCGTCATCACCCCGAAGTGGATGGGGTCGATCCCCAGCTTCATGATGATCGGGAAGACGATCGGGATAAGGATAATGATGATCGGGGCGACATCGAGGATCATCCCCATGAACAGCATCAGCGCGTTGACCAGCAGCAGCACCACGAACGGGTTGGTGGAGATCGAGAACACGAACTCCGCCAGCAGCGCCGGAATGCGCTCGGCGGCCAGTATCCAGCCGAAGGCCGAAGCTGTGGCGACACACAGCACCACGACGCCGGTTGTCACCCCCGTCTGCGCGATGATGCGTGGCAGGTCGCACAGCTTGAGCTCCTTATAGATGAAAAACCCGACGATGAAAGCGTACACCGCGGCGACCACCGACGCCTCGGTGGCGGTAAAGACGCCCGACAGGATGCCGCCGAGGATAATGACCGCCGTCATGATCGCCAGGATGGAATCCTTGAAGCTCACCCACAGCTCGCCGCCCGTCGGACGGATTTCCGCCGGCAGATCGCGCTTCTTGGCGAAGATATAACTTGTGAGCATCAGGGCGAAACCGACGAGGATGCCGGGGATGAAGCCGCCCAGGAACAGGCCGCCGATCGAGATGCCGGCCGTCACGCCGAGAATGACCATCGGGATGCTGGGCGGGATAATGATGCCGATCGCGCCGGCGCAGGCCACGACGCTCGTCGCCATATCCTTGCCGTAGTTGCGTTTCTCCATCGCCGGGATAAGGATGCTGCCCACCGCCGCGGTGTCGGCGGCCGTCGAGCCGGACACGCCGGCGAAGAACATCGAAGCCACCACGCTCACCATCGCCAGGCCGCCGCGGATATGGCCGACCAGGGCGGTCGCGAACTTCACCAGGCGGCGGGAGATGCCGCCATTCTCCATCAGGCCGCCCGCCAGGATAAAGAAAGGAACTGCCACCAGGGAAAAAGATTCGGCCGCCGTATACATCCGCTGGATGATCACCGCCGTATCCATGGTTGTGTTGAGCACAAGCGCCAGTACCGACGACAGCGCCAGGCTGAACGACACCGGCACCCTGCAGAAAAGCAGCAAAAAGAAAGACAGGAAAATCGTCGTCGCCATGCTATTTCCTCCCCCTGACCAGGCAATAGATCGCATTCAGGGCGTGGATGGCGATAAACAACCCGCTCACCGGGATGGCCAGATACGGCCAGATCATCGAGAACGGCATCGCGGCCATCTCCTGGTCGGCGTTGCCTTCCACGAACATCATGCCCTTAACGATCATTATCACGGCAAAAGTTATGATCAGGAGGTAGACCGCAATCTCCATGACCCGCTGGACCGGCTTGGGCAGCATCACCACGAAGATTTCCACTCCGAAGTGGGCGTTCAGTTCGACCGCCAGGCTGGCCCCCAGGAAACACGTCCACACGAACATATACGTAAGCAGAGCCTCGGTCCAGGGTATCGGGCTCTGGATCACGAACCGGCTAACAATCTGCGCCAACCCCAGGAAAGTCATAACCGTTATCAGGAAAACCAGACTGTACTGCTCAAACTTTGTCACGAGGTTGTTGATAAATGGCAAATCGGCTCACTCCTCTAGACGTTGTGTTGGATAGTATCGCGTAGCTTTGTCGATCGCCCTCCCCGGCGGCATAATTAAGCCGCGTCTGTGCCTGTGCCTGTGGGGTCCGGCCTCCTCCGGCGACAGCTGCGGTATGGTACATCTGGGAAGATATACGCAAAAATGGCGATATCTTCCTGCCGGAGTTTTGCCTGATGACACTGATAGTTCACGATGTGGTTCGTAATAATGCGATTTTTCGCACTATAAAACCGCCTTGACAAGCAAAGCGGTTTTAAACAGTCAAACTGTATATTATGACCCGAACGGCGACATTGACACAATCTTCAGGAATATATATAATTATCTTGATAATATATAATGTACGAAATTATATATTATTAGGAGTGTCGGCGATGAACCAGACAGATCGCAGTTATGGAGAGAACAACCCCTTGAAAGACACGATCAAACAATTTATCCGCGCCAAAATAATCGAAAACAGGCTTCAGCCAGGGCAACGGGTCGTGGAAACGGAAATCGCCCGAGAACTCAAGGTCAGCCAGATACCCGTGCGCGAGGCGCTGTGCGGGCTAGAGGAAGAAGGCCTCATCAAATCCGTCAAATACACCGGCTCCTTCGTCACCGACATCGACAACAAAGAAATGTACCACATGCACCTGCTCAGGTCCTACATCGAATCGACGGCCCTCGAACTAACGCTGCCCAATCTGACGAAAAAGGACTTCGGCGCCCTCCACGACATCGTCGACGCCATGGGGGAGAAGCAGAAAAGCCACGCCGACTACTCGGCCATCTCCGCCCTCGACATCGAATTTCACCGTACCATCGTCGCCTGGAGCGGCATCGAAGCCTACAACCGCATCTGGGCGATGCTCAACGGCCATGTCCGGCGGTTCATCAACATCGTCCATCCCCAGATCGAGCACAAGCAGGACCAGGTATACCAAGACCACCGGCTGCTCATGGAAATCCTCGAAGAGCGCGACACCGAAAAAGCCAAAGCGGCGATCAAAGCCCACATCATGGATGTCTTCGACCGGGGCGCCATCAGCTTTTAGCAAGCGCGGCGCCGCCGGCGACTCTTTGTCTTTTGCCGCGGTAACGTCCCAAGCCAGTGAAGGAGGAATTATGTTGAAAATGAAAGCGGTCGTCAAGTACGACAACGTGGCGGGCGCCACCGAAGTCAGAGAGGTGCCGGTACCGGAGATCGGCCCGGACGACGTCCTTGTCAAGGTTGCCTACATAGGCGTGTGCGGCAGCGATCCCCACATGCATCACAATCGCGTCTCCTACAAAGTCAACGTGCCCCTCATCCTCGGCCACGAATTCTCCGGCACCATCGAGAAACTCGGCGCCAACGTCGAGGGCTTTGCCGCCGGTGATGCAGTCACCTGCGAAACCCACGCCGACTACTGCGGCAAATGCGAAATGTGCCGCACCAACCACTACCAGGTATGCCGGCAGCGCAAAGGCTTCGGCTTCCAGGCCGACGGCGCCTTCGCCAAATACGTCCGGGTACCCAGCCGCGTCCTCCACAAACTGCCGGCCGGCGTCACCCTCAAAGAAGCCTCCTGCACCGAACCGGTCTGCGTCGCCTACAACGCCCTCGCCAAAAACTCCAAAATCATGCCAGGCGACATCGTCGTCGTCATCGGCCCCGGCCCGATCGGCATCCTCTGCGCCAAAGTGGCCAGCATCCTCGGCGCGGCCGACATCATCGTCGTCGGCACCGACGGCGACGAAGAACGCCTCGAAATCGCCAAAAAATACGGCGCCACCATGACCATCAACAGCTCCAAACAGGATCCCGTACCCGTCATCATGGGTCTTAGGGACGGCTACGGCGCCCACACCGTCATCGACTGCGCCGGCTTCTCCCCGACCCTCAAACTATCCATGGACGTCGTCCGCCCCTACGGCCAGATCACCAAAGTCGGCTGGGGCCCGGGACCGGTCGGCTTCTCCCTCGACCCCCTCATCGCCAAAGTCGTCACCCTCCAGGGCACCTTCAGCCACACCTGGGACGTCTGGGAAAAGAGCCTCGTCCTCATGGACAAGAAAATCATCGACGTCAACGACCTCGTCACCCACGAACTGCCGCTCGACAAATGGGCGGAAAGCTTCGAACTCATGGAATCCAAACAGGGATTGAAAATCGTCCTCACTCCCATCGACTGACAAGACCTTTAAGGGAGGAATAAAATTGGCATCGCAAGCAACCGTCGACCTTCTGGAAGCCAAGGCGCTGCGCCTCAGGGAGCACATCGTCAACGACCTCACCGGCGTCGGCAAAGTCGGCCACCTCGGCGGCTCGTGCTCCAGCGCGGAAATAGTCGCCGCCCTCTACTTCCATAAAATGAAACACGACCCGGAAAACCCGGCCCTGGCGGACCGCGACCGCTTCCTGCTCAGCAAAGGCCACGCCGCCCTCGTCCAGTACGCCGCCCTCGCCGAAGCGGGCTACTTCCCCAAAGAAGAAATGAAAAAAGTCAAAACCCTCGGCGCCATGCTCCAGGGACACCCCGACATGACCAGGACGCCCGGCATCGAAGCCAACACCGGCTCCCTCGGCCAAGGCCTCTCCATCGCCTGCGGCATGGCCCTCGGTCTCAGGCTCGACGGCCTCGCCAGCAAAGTATACGTCCTCATCGGCGACGGCGAACTCGCCGAAGGCCAGATCTGGGAAGCCGCCATGGCCGCTTCCTACTACAAAATCGACAACCTCGTCGCCATCGTCGACCGCAACCGGCTCCAGGCCACCGGCGCCATCTGCGACCGGTTCGACACCAACCCCGTCACCCCCAAATGGGCCGCCTTCGGCTGGGAAACCATCGAAATCGACGGCCACGACATCGGCGCCATCCTGGCCGCCCTCGACAAAGCCGATAACATCAAAGGCAAACCCACCGTCATCATCGCCGAAACCGTCAAAGGCAAGTGCATCTCCTTTGCCGAAAACAACGCCGCCTTCCACAATGGCGCCATGACCCCCGAACAGTGGGAAATCGCCAAATCTGACCTCGACAAGCTGCGGAGGTAGGAACAAATGGCTACGAAAAGTCAACGTCAGGCCTACGGAGAAGCCCTGGTAGAACTGGGCAGGGAAAACAAAAACGTCGTCGTGCTCGAAGCCGACCTCGGAAAATCCACCATGTCCATCCTCTTCCAGCAGCAATTCCCCGAGCGCTACTTCGAAATGGGCATCGCCGAGGCCAACATGGCCTCCACCGCCGCCGGTCTCGCCCTCACCGGCAAAATACCCTTCATCAACTCCTTCGCCGTCTTCGCCACCGGCCGCTGCTACGACCAGCTCCGGCAGACCATCTCCATCGCCGGCCTCGGCGTCAACATCTGCGGCTCCAGCGCCGGCCTGTCCGACTTCGGCGACGGCTCCACCCACCAATCCGTCGAAGACATGGCCACCATGCGCGTCATCCCCGGCATGACCGTCCTCGTTCCCGTCGACGCCATCGAAACCCGCAAAATGGTGCGGGCCATGGCCGCCGCCCCCGGACCCTGCTATATACGCATCAACCGCAACGACCTGCCCTTCTTCACCGATGAGGCCGGCGAATTCGAAATCGGCAAACTCTACCCTGTCCGCGACGGCAGCGACGTCGTCGTCTTCGCCAACGGCGTCATGGTCTCCAAAGCCGTCGAAGCCGCCGAAGCCCTTGCCGGCGAAGGCATCTCCGTCAAAGTCGTCAACGTCAGCACCGTCAAACCCCTCGACAAACAGGCCGTCATCGCCATGGCCAAAGGCTGCAAAGCCGTCGTCACCGCCGAAGAACACAGCATCATCGGCGGCCTCGGCAGCGCCATCGCCGAAGCCCTCAGCGAAGTCAAAGACATCCCCCTCGCCATCGTCGGCATCGAAGACCGTTTTGGCACCTCGGCCACAAACTACGACGAACTCCTCGTCTACTACGGCCTGACAGCCGACGCCGTCAAGGCGCGGATCAAAAAAATCATCGGTAAGGAGTAGATAAACTATGAAACTAGGTTTTGTCGGCCTGGGAATCATGGGCAAGCCCATGTCCAAAAACCTTCTCAAAGCTGGTCACTCGCTTGTCGTATACGACCTCAACGCCGCCGCCGTCGCCGAAGTAGTCGCCGCCGGCGCCGAAGCCGCCGTCTCGCCTAAGGAAGTCGCCGAAAAAACGCGCATCGTCATCACCATGCTCCCCAACTCGCCCCACGTCAAAACCGTCGTCCTCGGCGAAGGCGGCCTCCTCGAAGGCGCCAAAGCCGGCGACATCATCGTCGACATGAGCTCCATCGCCCCCCTCGCCGCCCAGGAAGTCGCCGCCAAAGCCGCCGAAAAAGGCGTCGAAATGCTTGACGCGCCCGTCAGCGGCGGCGAACCCAAAGCCATCGACGGCACCCTCTCCATCATGGTCGGCGGCAAGCAGGAAATCTTCGACCGCGTCAAAGACATCCTCGCCCAGATGGGCAAATCCGTCGTCCGCTGCGGCGACATCGGCGCCGGCAACACCACCAAACTCGCCAACCAGATCATCGTCGCCCTCAACATCGCCGCCGTCAGCGAAGCCCTCGTCCTCGGCGCCAAAGCCGGCGTCGACCCCGAAGTCATCTTCCAGGCCATCCGCGGCGGCCTCGCCGGCAGCACCGTCCTCGACGCCAAAGCGCCGATGATCCTCGCCGGCAACTTCAAGCCCGGCTTCAAAATCGACCTGCACATCAAAGACCTCAATAACGCCCTCGAAACCGCCAAAGACGTCGGCGTGCCCCTCTTCCTCACCAGCCAGGTCATGGAAATGATGCAAGCCCTCAAAGTCGACGGCAAAGGCCAGAACGACCACAGCGGCATCGTCCAGTTCTACGAAAAACTCGCCCAATTCGAAGCCCGCAAACAATAACCGGCGCAACCGGAGAGATTGCGTAGCTAACAGTAGGATTGTGTAGCCTGGTAAATTATCGTTCCATATCGTGCACTGCCACGCAGGAAAGACACGCCGCTTCCAGAATACTATAAACATTGTGCATTGCAGGACGTCACCCGGCCCGGCAGCCGCGTCGCGTCCGGACAATGCGATAATGCGCCGACACGACATGGAACAACTTTATCAGGGGGATCGACAATTGCCACAACAAAACTTTGACTTTCTTTACGGACGCAACACCATCTCGGTACCGCTGCCGGCCGAAAAAATCCTCTACGATATCAAAGGCGGCTTCCTGCCCGCCATCGCCGACATCCCGGCCGCCGTCAGAGCTGCGCTTGCCGCGCCCATCGGCGCCCCGCCTCTCAGGCAAGTCGTCCGGGCCGGCGACAAAGTCGCCATCACCGTCAGCGACATCACCCGGGCCTGGGTTCAGTTCGACACCTTCCTCCCCGTCCTGCTCGACGAACTCAACGCCTGCGGCGTCCCCGACGAAGACATCGCCATCGTCGTCGCCCTCGGCGCCCACCGCCGCAACACCGGCGAAGAACTCGCCCTCCTGTGCGGCCAGACCGTCTGCCACCGCATAAAAATGCTCCAGCACGACGCCCACGACAAAGAAAACCTCGTCTACGTCGGCACCACCAGCCGCGGGGTCGAAACCTACATCAACAAAACCATCATGGCTGCCGACAAAGTCATCCTCACCGGCGGCATCGCCTTCCACCTCATGGCCGGCTTCGGCGGCGGGCGCAAAGGCATCATGCCCGGCGTCAGCGGCTACGAAACCATCCAGGGCAACCACCGCTACTGCCTCAGCGCCGAAATCGGCCAAGGCCTCAACCCCAACTGCCAGTCAGGGCGCACCGTCGGCAACGAAATGCACGAAGACATGACCGAAATGGCCGCCATGGTCAACCCCGCCTTCCTGCTCCACGCCGTTCTCACCCCCGAAGGCAGGATCGGCCGCTTCGTCGCCGGCCACTGGCACAAAGCCTGGGAAGAAGGCTGCCGGGCGGTCGAGCAGACCTACGGCGTGCCCATCGCCGCTCAGGCCGACCTCGTCGTAGCCTCCGCGGGCGGCTTCCCCAAAGACATCAACCTCTACCAATCCATCAAAGCCCTCGACAACGCCTACATGGCGGCCAAGCCCGGCGGGGCGATCATCTGCTTCCTCGAATGCGAAGACATCAACGAGCCGCCCGAATACATGGAATGGCTGCGCTACAAAGACCCGCTCGAATTCGAACTCGCCGTGCGGAAAAAGTTCACCGTCCCCGGCTACTCCGCCTTCCGCCTCAAAGACATGTCCAAACAGGTAGCCATTTTCGGCGTCACCCGGCCGGAAAACTTCGCCGTCATGCGCGAAGCCGGCCTCAGGCCGGTCACCGGCTTCGACGAAGCTTACGACCATGCCCGGCAGATAATCGGCCGGGACGACTACACCATCACCGTAATGACCCAGGCGGCCAACACCGTGCCGCTCCTGGGCTGAGGGGCCCGCGCCCCCGATCACCCCGGACAAAATGCCGGGTGTGTCTGACCTGGCGTTTTGCATATTAAAAGTGGAGGGAAGAAGGATGAAAAAAGCTCTCAAAGTAGCCAGCGTACTGCTCGTTCTCGTTATGGCAGTAACCCTGCTGGCAGGATGCGGCGGCGGCGACAAGAAGCCTGCCGAGCAGAAAGTCGAGAAAAAAGTCATCAAGGTCTCCATCGGCCTGAATGATGCCAGCCCGGAATACAAGGGCCTGGAAAAGTGGAAGGAACTTGTTGCCAAGGAATCCAAAGGCCGTCTTGAGATCCAGATATTCCCCAGCGCCCAGCTCGGCGACGACATCAAAACCATGACCGCCCTCAGAGCCGGCACGCTGGAAATGTCCGGCCCCTCGAGCTCGCCGATGGCCACCATCGACAAGCGCTGGATGGTTTTCGACCTCCCGTTCCTGTTCCCCAACGAGAAAGTAGTCGACGCCGTTCTTGACGGTCCGTTCGGCAAGAAAATGCTCGACTCGCTCCAGACCCATGGCCTCGTGGGCATCATGTACATGGAAAACGGCTACCGCCAGGTAACCAACAGCAAGCGCGAAATCAAGACCCCGGACGACATCAAAGGCCTGAAGATCAGGACCATGGAAAACCCCGTCCACCTCGCCGCCTGGCGTAAACTCGGCGCCAACCCCACCCCGATGCCGTTCAGCGAAGTCTTCAACGCCATGCAGCAGAAGACCATCGACGGCCAGGAAAACCCGAACACCACCAACTTCCTGCAGAAATTCCACGAAGTTCAGAAATACACCACCCTGAGCAAACACGTCTACACCCCGTTCGTCATCATGTACAGCAAGAAACTGTGGGACACCCTGCCCAAGGAAGACCAGGCGCTCCTCATGAAAACCGGCCAGGAAGCCAGCAAATGGCAGCGCGAATACAACCGCAAGGTTGACGCCGAAGCCGCCCAGGGCCTCGCAAAAGCCGGCATGACCGTCACCAACCTGACCCCCGACCAGCAGAAACTCTTCATGGACGCCACCAAAGACATTGCCGCCCAGTTTGAAAAAGAAATCGGCAAAGACGTCATCACCGAAGTAAGAGCCGAAATCGCCAAGGCCTCCAAGTAACAGCTGATTGTTTAGCGGCGGGACTGTCGATAAGTATCCGTGAAAGCGCATGCTTTCGGCAGTCCCGCCCGCTCTTTGCACGACCGCAATTATATATTGCTGTGCACAAACTGAAAGCGGGGACTAGCATTCCCCCCGAAAGGAAGCCGTAACATGGGCAGCTTGAGCAAACAGATAAACCGCCTGCTCCACGCAGCGATAGCGGTCTGCCTGACCTGCATGGCCACATTTGTTTTCGCCAACGTAATACTGCGCTACTTTTTCAACGAAGGCCTCACCTGGGCTGAAGAAGCCTCCCGGTACCTGTTCATCTGGCTTATCTTCCTGGGCGCCATCGTGGCCTACCAGGAAAACGTCCACCTCGGCGTCGACACGTTAGTCAAGAAACTGTCGATCAGCGGTCGGCGCAAACTGTTTATAATTAACAACATCATCCTTGTGATAACAATGGGCCTCTGCGTCCATGGAACTTGGAAAATGACCGTACTGACCGGCGACCAGGTATCGTCCTCGATGCAGATACCGCTGGCCTTTGTGTACGTCTCCGGATTTATTTGCAGCGCCGCGATGGTCGTTATTTCCCTGAATAACCTCTACCGGCTCATAACCGGCAAAATGGCCGACAGCGAACTTGTTATGACAGCCGACAACGAAGACACGCAGCTGATCGCCGGCGAAGCCGAGGAAGGGGCGAAGAAATAATGGAAATGACAATGTTCGTATTTCTCGGCTCGCTCCTCGCCGCCATGGCCCTGGGGATCCCCATCGCCCACTCGCTCATCATCAGCGGCGTCTTCCTCCTCTTCCAGCTCAACATGTTCGACACCCAGATCCTTGCCGCCACCCTCGTCGACGGCGCCGACAACTTTCCCCTCATGGCCATCGCCTTCTTCATCCTCGCCGGCGAACTCATGAACGCCGGCGGCGTCTCCAAACGCATCATCGCCTTCGCCATGGCCCTCGTCGGCCACGTCCGCGGCGGCCTCGGCTATGTCGCCATCATCGCCAGCCTCATCTTCGCCGGCCTGTCCGGCTCGGCGGTCGCCGACACCGCCGCCCTCAGCGCCATCCTTATCCCCATCATGGTCGAAGCCGGCTACGACCGGGGCATGTCGGCGGCCCTCATCGCCTCCGCCGCCATCATCCCGCCCATCATGCCGCTCAGCGTGCCCATGATCATCTTCGGCGTCACCGGCAACGTCTCCATCCCCAAACTCTTCATGTCCGGCATCGTGCCCGGCCTGCTGCTCTGTATCTTCCTCGCTCTCACCTGGACCTGGCTGGCCCGCAAAAAGCAGTTCAGAATGCAGCCGAAGCAGCCGTTATCAGTTGTGCTGAAAACGGCCCGCGACGCCATCTGGGCCTTCATCCTCCCCGGCATCATCATCGTCGGCCTGCGCGGCGGCGTCTTCACCCCCACCGAGGCCGCCTCCATCGCCGTCTTCTACGCCCTGTTCGTCGGCGTCTTCATCTACCGCGAACTCAAGCTCAACCATATCTGCGACGTATTGGTGTCCGCCGCCAAAGTAACCAGCATCGTCATGTTCCTGTGCGCAGCCGCCATGATATCGTCGTGGCTGATCGCGGTCGCCAACATCCCGCAGTGGATCGCCAGTTCGCTGGCGCCGATCATGGACAACAAAATCCTGTTGATGTTCGTCATCAACATCATCGTCCTCCTCGTCGGCACCGCCATGGACGCCACCCCCACCATCCTCATCCTCACCCCCGTGATGATGCCGATCATCGAAAAGGCCGGCATCGACCCCATCTACTTCGGCTTCATGTTCGTCTTCAACAACATGATCGGCGTCCTGACACCGCCGGTCGGCACCGTCCTCAACGTCGCCGCCGGCGTCGGCAAAGTCTCCATGGAAGAAATCATCAGCAAAGTCATGCCGTACATGTGGATCGAAATCGTCCTGCTGCTGCTGCTGACCTTCTTCCCCGAAATCGTGCTCGTGCCCATGGGCTGGTTCATACCCAAATAACCGGAGCAAGCCGCATAACACGCATCCGATCAAAAGACGCGCCGCAGAGGCGCGTCTTTTTTGCATCGCATCCCGGCGCAAACGCAGCCAAAAAACCGGTTTTACAATGCGAAATATCTTCAGAAAATTGAAATGTATACTATTTACACTAGTATGGTAGTATGGTAGTATTTTGCTAGAGACTGGGAAGGGGGATATGGGAAATTGATTGCCATCGAACGCTTTCAGCAGGAATCAGCCCGCGAATACGTATACCGGCTGCTCAAGGCCAACATCATCAACCTGACCCTACAGCCCGGACAAAGCATCTCCGAACAGGAGATCGCCGAACGGCTTCATGTCAGCCGCACACCTGTCCGCGAAGCGTTTATCAAGCTCGCGCAGGAAAAACTCCTCGACATCTACCCCCAAAAAGGCACCTACGTCTCGCTCATCGACACCGACCAAGTCGAAGAATCGAAATTCGTGCGGGAAACCCTCGAAAAAGAAGTAATCCAACAAGCCTGCGTGGCTTTTTCCGGCGAAGACCTCTTCCAGCTTCAATCCTGCATCGCCCTCCAGGAACTGTGCATCAGCGAAAAAAACTACCACAAATTCTTCGAACTCGACGAAAACATGCACGCCACCATCTTCAAAGGCTGCAAAAAAGCCCGCACCTGGTCGATGCTCCAGCACATGAACGCCCATTACAACCGCGTCAGAATGCTCAACCTCGCCGTCGGCTTCGACTGGGAACAGCTCATCCACCAGCACAAAGAACTCGTCCGGGCCATCCGCGACAAAGACCCGGCCCTGGCCAAAAAAATGATCGACCAGCACCTCAACAAAGTCGTCGTCGACCTCGAATACCTGCGCGGCGAGTACGGCCACTTCTTTCTGCCCCGCAAAACAACGCCGACGGACGCCTGATAACGAAAAAGGAAAGCCTACAGGGAGAGAAACCATGCAGATGTCATTCAGATGGTACGGAGAAAAACTCGACAGCATCCCCCTCGCACACATCAGGCAGATACCGGGCGTCACCAACGTCGTCAGCGCCATCTACCACATCCCCGTCGGAGAAATCTGGCCCTATGAAGACATCCTCGCCCTCAAGACCGGGATCGAGGCCGCCGGGCTCACCTTCAAAACCGTCGAAAGCGTCAACGTCCACGAAGACATCAAACTCGGCCTGCCCACGCGGGACCGCTACATACAAAACTACTGCGCCACCCTCAGGAACCTCTCCAGAGCAGGCCTCGAAGTAGTCTGCTACAACTTCATGCCCGTCTTCGACTGGATGCGCACCGACCTCGCCAAAGTCCTTCCCGACGGATCAACCGCGCTCTTCTACGAAGAAGACAGGATTCGCGGCCTCAAGCCGGAAGTCCTCGTCGAACAGATGGAGCAGGGCTCCAACGGCTGCGAATTCCCCGGCTGGGAAAAAGAGCGGCTCGCCCACATCAAGAAACTTTTCGCCCTCTACAAAGACGTCGACGAAGAGCAACTGTTCGCCAACCTCAAATACTTCCTCGAAGGCATCATCCCCACAGCCGAAGCCTGCGGCATCAAAATGGCCATCCATCCCGACGATCCGCCCTGGCCGGTATTCGGCCTGCCGCGCATCGTCATAAACAAAGCCAACCTCGAACGCATCGTCGGGCTCGTCGACAGCCCCGCCAACGGGCTCACCCTTTGCAGCGGCGCCCTCGGCGCCGACGGCGACAACGACATCCCCGCCATGGTCCGCCAATTCGGCGCAATGGGCCGCCTCCATTTCGGCCACGTGCGCAACATCATCATCGAGCGCCCCGGCGTATTCTACGAAACCGCCCACAAAGACGACACCGGTTCGGTAGACATGTTCGCAGTAATGAAAGCCTACCACGACGTAGGCTTCACAGGCCCCATCCGACCCGACCACGGCCGGATGATCTGGGGAGAGGAAGGGATGCCCGGCTACGGCCTTTACGACAGGGCGTTAGGCGCGGTATATCTCCACGGACTATGGGATGCCATCAAAAAAATGAGCGAGGGGGACAAAAAATGAACAACACCTTAAAAGGAAGAGTAGCGGTCATCACCGGGGGCAGCGGGATACTGTGCGCCCCCATGGCCCGCGAACTCGCCGGCCTCGGCGTCAAAGTCGCCATCCTCGGCCGCAGCGCCGAAAAAGCCCAAAAAGTCGCCGACGACATCGTCAGCGCGGGCGGGACGGCCATCGGCGTATCCTGCGACGTCCTCGACCGGGAAAGCGTCAGCAAAGCGGCCGCCACCGTCCAAAACGAACTCGGTCCCTGCGACATCCTCATCAACGGCGCCGGCGGCAACGACCCGCGCGGCACCACCAGCAAAGAAACCCTCCAACTCGCCGACATGGACAAAAAGGACGAAGCCGTCAGAACCTTCTTCGACATGGCCACCGAAGGCTTCGACTACGTTATGCGCCTCAACTTCATGGGCACCTTCATCCCCAGCCAGATCTTCGCCGCCCAGATGGTCGGCCGGCCAGGCGCCACCATCATCAACATCTCCTCCATGAGCGCCTACAGCCCGCTCACCAAAGTCCCCGCCTACAGCGCCGCCAAAGCGGCCGTCAGCAACTTCACCCAATGGCTGGCCGTCCACATGGCCGACGCCGGCATCAGAGTAAACGCCATCGCCCCCGGCTTCTTCCTCACCGAACAAAACCGCACCCTGCTCACCAACCCCGACGGCTCGCTCACCCCCAGAGCGGAAAAAGTCATCGCCCACACCCCTATGCGCCGCTTCGGCAAGCCGGAAGAACTCCTCGGGACCCTCGTCTGGCTCGCCGACGAAGACGTATCAGGCTTCATAACCGGCATCGTCGTCCCCGTCGACGGCGGCTTCATGGCCTACGGCGGCGTATAGAGAGAAAAGCTATCGAAAGGTAGCCCCGCGGAGAGGGGAAACAACAATGGAAGCATTAAAGCGCATAGCAATCAAAATCGACACCCTGTTCGAAACCTGCGCCATCTTCGCCCTGCTCGGCGTCATCATCGTCATGGCCGTCCAGGTAGCGACCCGTAAACTCCTCAACTTCGTCTTCTTCTGGTCCGAGGAAGCCATCCTCATCTGCCTCGTATGGTTTGCCTTCATGGGCATCGCCATCGGCTTCCGCGAAGGCGTCCACATGGGCGTCGAAGCCCTCACAGACCGTCTGCCGGCCCGCGTCAACAGGTGGATCGACAAATGGATCGACATCATGGGCCTCATCTACGGACTGTACTTCGTCATCTACGGCTGGGAATTCACCCTCCTCATGCTGGAATCCACCCTGCCGGCCACCAAAATGCCCAACAGCGTCGTCTACGCCGTAATGCCGGTCAGCGGCTTCATGGTCTGCGTCTACTCGGTCCTCCAGATGCTCGGCGTCGACACGCGGCGTCATAAAGGAGCCGACATCGAAATGGGCGTAGAAGAGACGGAGGCTAAACAATAATGGACATCAACGAAATCGCCGTATGGCTGCTTGGCTGCAGCTTCATCCTCTTTACCCTCTTCAGACTCCCCGTCGCCCAGGCGCTCTTCGCCTCCTCGCTCCTCACCATGACCTGGCTCGAAGTGCCCCTGCCCACCATCGGGCAACAGATGATCAACGGCGTCAAAACCTTCTCCCTGCTGGCCATCCCCTTCTTCATCCTCACCGGCCAGATAATGGGGGAGGGGGGACTCGCCCAGCGGCTCGTCAACCTCGCCAGCCTCATCGTCGGGCGCATTCGCGGCGGCCTGGCCCTCGTCAACTGCATCGCCTGCATGTTCTTCGGCAACATCTCCGGTTCGGCCGGCGCCGACGCCGCCTCGGTCGGCTCGGTAATGATCCCGGCCATGAAGAAAAAAGGCTATGACGCCGACTACGCCGTCGGCCTCACCATCTCCTCCGCCATCCAGGGCGTCGTCGTCCCCCCCAGCCACAACCTCGTCCTCTACTCCGTCGTCGCCGGCGGCATCTCCATCAAAAGCCTCTTCCTCGGCGGCATCGTCCCCGGCTTCCTCCTCCTTGGCTCCCTCATGACCGTCGCCTACTTCATGGCCGTCAAGCGCGGCTATCCGGCCAGCGACCCCGTACCCCGCTCCGAGTGGGGCGGCATCGTCTTCCACGGGCTGCTCTCCCTGTCGCCGGCCTTCATCATCCTCGGCGGCATCATCTCCGGCGTCTTCACCGCCACCGAATCGGGCGCCCTTGCCGTCGTCTACTCCTTCATCCTCGCCTTCGGCGTCTACCGCGAAGTGCCGCTCTCCAGAATGTGGAACGTCCTCAAACGCACGCTCCGCACCGTCCTCATGGTCTACTTCCTTATCTCCGCCTCGGCCGCCTTCGGCTACGTCATGGCCTTTCTCAGCGTGCCCGACATGATCACCCAGTGGTTCCTCACCGTCTCCGACAACAAATACGTCATCTTCATGCTCATCAACATCCTCCTCCTCATCCTCGGCGGCCCCATGGACATGGCCCCCATGATCCTCATCCTCACCCCCGTGCTCCTGCCCGTCTGCGTCTCCTTCGGCATGGACCCCGTACACTTCGGCCTCATGCTCATCTTCAACTCCGGCATGGGCCTCCTCACCCCCCCTGTCGGCACCGTGCTCTTCATCGGCTGCGCCATCGGCGGCGTCACCATCTCCCAGGGGACCAAAGCCATGCTGCCCTTCTTCTACGCCATGATCGTCGTCCTGCTCCTCATCACCTACATACCCCAGACCGTCCTGTGGTTACCGTCCCTGTTCAAATAGGGTCGAATAACGGAAATTGCTGCGGGAGGAGGCGGCAGAACACGGAATAACGCGTACAGCGAAACGCAACCATATAAAAACATGGAGGGAAAAGAATGAACAGCAAAAAATGGTTAGCAGTCAGCCTGGCAATCATCCTTGCGATGGGTGTGCTCGTCGCCGGCTGCGGCGGCAAAAAAGACGCCGCCCCCGCCGCCGACAACAAACCCAAGTACACATTCCGGCTCGCCGAAGCCCATCCCGGCGACTACCCCACCACCCTCGGCGACAAAAAATTCGCCGAACTCGTCAACGAGCGCTCCAAAGGCCGCATCCAGATCAAAGTCTTCGACTCCGCCCAGCTTGGCGACGAAAACTCCGTCATCCAGCAAGTGCAGCTCGGCTCCATCGAATTCACCCGCATCTCCAGCGGCACCCTGGCCGAATTCAACAAACAATTCGGCGTCTTCTCCCTGCCCTACATCTTCGACGACCAAGCCCATGTATGGCGCTTCCTCAACAGCGATTACGGCCGCAAAATGCTCACCGACCTCGAAAAATCCCGCATGATGGGCCTTGCTTACTACGAAGCCGGCTCCCGCAGCTTCTACACCAAGAACCCCGTCAAGAACCCCGAAGACCTCAAAGGCCTCAAGATCCGCGTCATCCAGAACGCCGTCAACGTCGAACTCATGAAAGCCTTCGGCGCCAGCGCCACCCCGATGCCCTACGGCGAAGTCTTCAGCGCCCTCCAGACCGGCGTCATCGACGGCGCCGAGAACAACCCCCCCAGCTACCTGACCGCCAACCACTTCCAGGCCGTCAAGAACTACGTCCTCGACAGCCACCAGCGCGTACCGGAAGTCCTCATGGTCAGCCGCGTCGCCTGGGATAAGCTCTCCGCCGAAGACAAGAAACTACTCCAGGACTGCGCCAGGGAAACCGAGAAATTCCAGATCGAAGCCTGGAATAAATTCGAGAAAGAAGCCCTCGACAAACTCATCAAGGGCGGCGTCATCGTAACCGAAGTCAAAGACATGAAAGCGTGGCAGGCGGCCGCCAAACCGGCTATCGACAAACTCGGCGCCGACTTCAAAACCTCGCTTGACGAAATCGCCAAACACAAGAAAAAATAATTCTGCCCCTTCCTAGCCGGCCATAGAGCCGGAATATCGAGAACCGGCTTAATATCCCCTTCCATTAAGCCGGTTCTTTTTTTGCCCGTACTAGGACTTTAGACCCGTAAACGGGACTAAAGTCCTAATTAATTAGGACTTTAGTCCCTGGTAATTTTTACATGAAAAAGGTACAATTTTTGTAGAAATTTGTAGAAACATGCCATATCAGGCTCAAGAGGCGTGGCACGCATAATGTCTCCCCGAACCGCTTGTCGAGCCGGCTTTCCCGGGTATTACCCGGTGCACTGCATGGGGGATGAATAAAAGCACTGGATGAAAAACCGGTGTTTTTGTTATATCGCCTCATACACTCCAGGAGGTTCATAAATTGAAGAAACTAGCCGTGCAAGACTTGGTCCCGGGCATGACCGTCGACAAAGAAGTCATCTCCGACGAAGGAGTGGTGCTGCTGGAGCGGGGCACGCGGCTCACGCCGTGGCAGATAACCAACCTCCGCAACTGGCAGATACCCCACATCCTCATCGACGAGACCCAACCGCCCATCGACGCGGCCTTGCCGGCCTCCCTGTCCGCAGCCGCCTTCCTGGGTGAGTATGTACGCACCGTAGACGCCATCAGACATACCTTCGAGCACATCCGCGTTTTCCGCGAAGTGCCCCTCCTGGAAATGGAAGAACTCGTCGACCAGCGGATAACCCTTCTGGCGGACACGGTCGGCGTCCTCGACCACCTCTACGAAATCAGGCTGCACAGCGACCACACCTTCCAGCACTCGCTCAACGTCGCCATCGTCGCCGCCATACTCGGCCGCTGGCGGAAATACCAGGGCCCCCAGCTCAAAAACCTCATCCTCGCCGGCCTCCTCCACGACATCGGCAAACTGTTCGTGCCGCTGACCGTGCTCGATAAACCCGACACCCTCTCGCCCCGCGAATTCGAAGTCATCAAACGCCACCCCCAAGAAGGCTACAAACTCATCCACGGCGAGCAGCGGCTGGCCGAAGAAACCAAACTGGGCGTCCTCCAGCACCACGAGCGTAAGGACGGCAGCGGCTACCCCGGCAGACTCGCCGGCGACGAAATCCACCCCTTCGCGCAGATCATCGCCATCGCCGACATCTACAACGCCATGACCTCCGACCGGGCCTACCGCCGCCGTATGACACCCCTCGCCGCCCTCGAAGTAATCGCCGAGCAGATGCATCAGAAACTGGAAACAGGCGTCTGCCTCACCTTCCTCGACAACATGCGCGAACTCTTTACCGGCAACAGCGTCATCCTCAGCACCGGCCAGCGGGCGAAAATCATCGTCCTCAACACCCGCGACCGCTACTGGACAAAACCCGTCGTCTGCATCCCCAGCGGCATGATGCTCGACCTCCAGAAAGAAGAAATCAGCATCGTCGAACTCATCGAAGAAGGATAAAAAATGCAAAACGGCCCCACCTGGGGGCCGTTTTTACGTTGCCGCCTCTTATTATAATGCCGTTACCGCGTACGCCGCCGCCACCATCAGCGCCTCCAGCGCGAAAACGGGGCGGAGCGCCCGCAGGAAATCGGCCTGGAAATAATCCAGCGTCACCAGCAGGCACAGATGGGCGGGGGAGAGCATATGCCCCGCCGTTCCCGTCACGAAGCAAATCGTCACCAGGCCGAGATCGCCGGGCGACAGCAGCGCGATAAACGGAAAAGTGATTGCCACAAACCCCTGCGACGTCCCTGTCAGCAGGCCGCCGAGGAACGCGACCACGCCGATGACCGCCGTCGCCGGCACCGCCAGGCTGTTCATCAACACCGTGATATCGCCGATCACCCCCGAGGAACTGAGGATATGCTGGAAAAACAAAATGCCGGCAACACCCCACAACATCTTCCCGTCCAGAGCGTGGGCGAGCATCGCGCCGATATCGGCGGCCCGCTGGCGGAGAATCAGCGCCATCGCCGCCACCACCAGCGCCATCGACACCGCCGCGCTCAGCTTGAACAGCACCACCAGCGCGAAGTTCGCCATAATCGGCCCGGCCGCCAGCAGCAGATAACGCCGCCCGGCGCCATCGTCGGCCGCGGGCTCGCGGGTGGAGCCGGCAGCCGCCTTCAGCGGCGAAATCAGCGCCAGCCAGCCGATCGCCAGCGCCAAAGCAGTCACCCACAGCATCGACGAAACAAGCTCGCCCAGCGGGATGCCCGACAGCTGGCTCGCCAGCAGCATACCGGTAAAAATCGGATTAGTGAACTCCCACACATGGCGGAACCAGTAATTGATCGTCGTCTTCCTCTCGGCGCTGAGGCCAAACGGCTTGGCGGCGTTCGCCACCAGCGGCGCGGAAAATATCGCCCCTCCGAGAGACGGCAGGAAACCCAGAAAAGACGGCATCAGCACCAACAGAAAGCGGTCGCTGCGGAAAAGGCGGCGGGCCGCCGCCATCATCCCGTCGATAATGCCGCCCGTGCGCAGCTGGAACTCCAGACACATCACAAAATACAGCGCCAGGACGATCTCCCACGTCGCACGTCCGGTAGCCGTCGCCGCGGCAGCCGTCCAAAGCTTGGCCGGCGTCGGGCCGGTCGCAAAAAAAATAATCGCCGACCCGGCCACCATCGCCAGCCCCATCTTCACCTTACGGTTCAGCAGAAAAACAATGACAGCAAGCGTGACAAACACCAACGCGACTGAAGACATCGGGAAACCTCCTGTATGGCGGCCGATTATACTGCACCACTATACATTCGCCCTCTTCCCGCCGCTATCCTACATAAAATATAAGCCCCTGCCGGAATCTTCCGGCAGGGGCTTACTCTGCTCAGCCCGCGTCTATCCGCAGCCTAGAACCTAACCGTCGCGCCCACGCCCACGCCGCTCTTGCTGCGGCCGTAGTCAGGCGAGAAATTATGGTAATCGACATTGAGATCAAGGTTGCTCGCCAGGCGGAGATTGGCCCCTACCTGCACCTCGTTGAAATTGCCGCCGCCGATCAGCGACGCGTAACCGTCCCACTCGGAAGACAGGGGAGCGTGGACAGCAGCCCCGACATACAGTTTGGAATCGCCAGCCACCTCTCGGCTGCCGACAATACCGCGGAGATTCCCGGAAAGCTGGAACTGCCCGTAAATACCATCCATGCTGCCGCCGCGGTCGACATTCTCAAACCCGAGCGTAAAACTGTCCGACAGCTTATGCTCCAGATAAATGGTATCGGTGCCGACACCCAGCGCAGTCTGACCGCGCCCCAGATCGTTGATCGGAGCGGCCATGGCGGTGGCGGCGTTCAGGGTGAGAATAGCAGCCACTGTAAGTACGATTCTCTTCACAACAAAACCTCCTTAAACTGGAATAATCCCGGTGTTATGTATACTCCTCCCAGGGTTAATATAACAAAGGCGGAGTATGAGGGTCAACGGGCAAAATTACCCATATCCCCGGGACCCCGGCCGCCGCCTAGCGTCACAGCCGGCGGCCACAATATATGGAAATGGTCGGCTATGCACCGGAGTGCCTTTGCCAGAATGCAAAAATTATAGCCAGTTAACCGGTGCTGTGCCGACCACCTACACCAGTGATGATAACCCATAAATATGACAAAAGCGTGACAAGCCGCCGGAGCGCACATTTTCCCCTTCGCGTTACAGGGATATAAGCGCCGGCGTAGAAACCATTACAATATCGCACAAAACGCGGGGTCGGCATGCCCCGCTCAGGAGGCCAAAAAAATGGATAACCGGAAAGTAGCCCTCATCACCGGCGGCGGCACGGGAATCGGCCGGGCGGTGGCCCTCAGCCTCGCCGCCCAGGGCATCGACATCGTCGTCAACTACTCCCGCTCCGCGAAAGAAGCCGACGAAACGGCCGCAGCCGTCAGAGCCGCCGGCGCCGAATGCCTGGCCGAACAGGCCGACGTCGCCGACGACGCCCAGGTCCGCCGCATGGTCGACAACGCCGTCAAGCGCTTCGGCCGGCTCGACTACCTCGTCAACTCCGCCGGCACCACCCACTTCGTCGACGCCGGCGACCTCGAAAACATGGCCGGTCAATACTGGGACAACATCATGTCCGTCAACGTCAAAGGCGTCTTCTTCGTCTGCCGGGCCTGCGCCCCCCACCTCAAAAAAACTGGCGGCGCCATCGTCAACATCACCTCCATCGCCGGCATCACCGGCCGCGGCAGCTCCATCGCCTACGCCGCCTCCAAAGCCGCCGCCATCAGCCTCACCAAATCGCTCGCCCAAGTCTTCGCCCCCGAAATCCGCGTCAACAGCGTCGCCCCCGGCATCGTCCTCACCCGCTGGGTCGCCGGGCGCGAAGACCATGTCGCCAGGCTCGGCGCCGGCACCCCTCTGGGCAGAGTCTGCGGCCCCGAAGACGTCGCCGCCGTCGCCCTGCCCCTGCTGCTCACCGCCGGCATGGTAACCGGTCAAACCGTCGTCGTCGACGGCGGAGCGATCCTCTGACGACGTCCCGGAGCAGAAACGCCGAAAGGGGAGAGGCCATATGGACAACAACCGCTCGGGAATCATGAAAGAACTCGTCGCCATCGTCGTCGTCATCCTCCTCCTGCTAAGCGCGGGGGGCTTTCTCGTCCGCAACGTCGTCATCGGCCTCCGCTCGCTCGACGACGCCAAACCCGCTCAGGAGCAGGGCGGCGGCGAACTCGAAAAAACTCTCCGCAGCCTCGACCTCGAAAAAACCCTCCGCGAACTCGCCGGCAAAATCCTGCCCGCCAACGACAAACAGCCCGCGCCGGGCAAAACGCAGCCTGCCGCGCCCGCCGACGGGGCCAAACCGCCCGCGGCCGGCAAAAAAGGCGAAATCACCGCCGTCCGCTTCTTCGAAGGCGGCCAAAATCCGCCCGCCCTCGCCCAGCGCACCTACGCCGGCGAATTCAGCCCCCGGTCCAGAGTAATCTACACCGAAATCGCCTACAAAAACAACAACCACAAAATCGCCGACGCCTCCATCCCCCTCGTCCTCCGCTACATCGACCCCGCCGGCCGGCAGGTCGCCGAAATCAAACGCACCGCCCAGCCCAAGAAAGACTGGGAATCCGCCCGCTTCACCACCGGCGCCGGCGCCGCCGAAGTAGGCTCCTGGCAGAGCGGCCGCTACACCGTCAAAATCTCCTTCGACGGCGATCACATCGGCGACTACACCTTTACCATTCAATAAAAAACCGCGGTCGTAACGACCGCGGTTTCCCATTCGCAATCCCCTGTCGCGGCAAAATAAAGAACCGGGCTAACCAGGCCCGGTTCTTTATTTCGGTCAGCTCACCTTACGATAGTGGCCGGCCGTTCCCCTCCCGCTGCAGGACGGGCAGGCATCTTCCACATACCCTGCGCTGCCGCAGCTCGGACAAATCTTACCATCAAGATCGTGGTGCTCGTGAGCGTCGCTGTCACGGCAATACGGGCAATCGGCAGCAACCGTTCCCCGGCCTCCGCAGTCGGGACAATGAGAATGAGAAGCAGACATATACATTACCCTCCTCAACCGGCCGCTTTGCGGGTCGGCCATGCTACAGTTTCCTCGGCCCTCCGGGCCATCAGGCTAGCGAAATCGATAACCCGGCAAGCATAACCCCACTCGTTGTCATACCAGGCCAGCACCTTCACCGAATTCGGACCCACCACCATCGTCGACAGCGAATCCACAATCGCCGAATGGCTGTTCTTCAGGAAATCCACCGACACCAGCGGCTCCTCGCAATAATCGAGAATGCCCCTCAGCGGACCGTGGGCCGCCGCGCGCAGAGCCTCGTTCACCTCGGCGACCGTCACCTTGTGGCTCAGCTGGGCCACAAGATCGGTCAGCGAAACATTCGGCACCGGCACCCTGATCGCGATCCCGTTCAATTTTCCCTTCAGCTCCGGGATCACCTCGCCGATCATCTTCGCCGCGCCCGTCGACGTCGGGATGATCGACTGCACGCAGCTCCGCGCCCGCCGGGGATCCTTATGGCTGTTGTCGAGGCTGCGCTGATCGGTCGTAAAAGCATGCACCGTCGACATAAACCCGCTCACGATCCCGAACCGCTCGTGCAGCACCTTCGCCACCGGCGCCAGGCAATTCGTCGTGCACGAAGCCGTCGAAACGATATGATGCTTCTGATGGCTGTAATCGTCGTCATTCACGCCCATCACGAACGTCGGCACCGCATCCTTCGCCGGCGCGGAAATAATCACCTTGCCGGCCCCGTTATCCAGGTGCACCTGGCAATCGCGGCCCGAATTAAACTTCCCGGTCGACTCGATCACGATATCCGCCCCCAGGCTGCCCCAGGGCAGATTCGCGGGATTGCGGTCCGACAATATCCTGATCGGCCTGCCGTCCACCACAATCTCCCGGTCGTTAGCCACAACCGTGCGGTCGAGAACGCCGTGCACCGAATCGTACTTCAGCAAATGGGCCAACGCCGCCGGATCCATCGTGCCGTTAATAGCCACGACCTCGATATCCTCCCGCGCCAGCGAAGCCCGCAGGCACATCCTGCCAATCCGTCCGAAGCCGTTGATGGCAATTCTGGCCTTCACCAACTATCACTCTCCCAAATGGTATGCACAATACATCGCTCTTGCGCATCAATGATACGTATCAATATCGCTTATCTACGACAATAGTATAACACATTTATTTTTCTGGTGGCAAGTATAGTAACATATTTTTGCAGAAAGGATAGCAGGAAAAATTTCCCCTCCCGCCCCGTTCGCCGCGAAAATAATTTCGACACGAAGCGACCGGCCAAACCGCCGCCCCCATCGCATCCGCCGGCATTTTCCGTCCCCTCTTGTCGGAGCTTGTCCGCATCGCCGCCGCCAAATAGCGGATAATGGCGGACAATGTCGGAAAGAAATCCCGGCAGGCAACTATAGTTCGACATAATAGTTTATTAGGAATCATTTAAGATAAATTTAGGATTTAATTGGGAAACATGGGGAAAGATGTAAAATAAAACATAAAACACCATGCATTCGGGGGGGAGAACAATGCTCAGCCTGACAACCGGCCAGCCCGCACCCGCAATGACACTTGCCCGCAGCCAATACGACCAAACCGGCGCCCCGCTTCCTGACGTCCCCTCGGTCCCGCCCACCCATTACCCAGCACGCCCCGGCCCCGAAACCGACCTCATCTCCTGTCGGGCTCCCTTTAGACCGATCGACCCCGACGAACTCCTCGACCAGCGCACCGGGGCCGAAGCCCTCCGGTTCATCCACCGCGGCGCGGGGCGCTTCCTCCGCGACCGCCATATCGAAATAGGCGGGCTCAAAGCGCTGATCGTAAAAACTGTCGAAAACGCCATCGACAACCGCCACATCCTCCGCCACCTTTCCAACCTCCGCATCCACCACCCTTACACCTTCAGCCACTCCCTCAACGTATGCCTGCTCTCCGTCCTCATCGGCGCCAAACTGCGCCTGCCGCCCGGCCAGCTCGCCGAGCTCGCCGTCGGCGCCCTCCTCCACGACCTCGGCAAAACGCGCATCCCGCAAGACATCCTCGACAAGCCTGGGCCGCTGTCCGACACCGAGTGGCAGGCCATCCACCACCATGCCCTCGAAGCCTTCCACACCCTGCGGCGCCAGTGGGCGCTGCCCATCTCCGCCGCCCACATCGCCTGCCAGCACCACGAAAACTACGACGGCACCGGCTACCCCGGCGGCCTCGCCGGCGACAACATCCACCTCTTCGCCCGCATCGTCGCCGTCGCCGACAACTTCGACGCCGTCACCGCCGACCGCCCCTACCGCGCCGCCTACCAGCCCCACCAGGCCTACGAAGTCCTCCTCTGGTCGCGGGGCAGCAAACTCGACCCCCACATCGTCGACACCTTCCTCGACACCGTCGCCGTCCTGCCCGCAGGCTCAGCCGTCCTCCTCGACGGCGACGTCACCTCGCGCACCGTCGGCAAACCCCTCATCGACCTGGCCGGCGAACTGGGGAAATTCATCGTCCGAGCGTTAAGTCCGGGGGAGACAAAAGTATTGCCCGCGATATAAAACAAAATAGTATAACACATTAAAAAGCCTGAAACCGTCTCCGGTTTCAGGCTTTTGCCGCGCATTACCCCTTCAGGTGCTCCTGCAGCTCTTTCAGATCCTGCCAGATGCGGTGCTTCTCCGGCAGCGCGATATTATTGTTCGCCAGCAGCTTCTCGTACAGATACTTCGCGATCAGGCTGCCGTCGTACTCCAAAAACCCCAAAGCCTCCAGCAGATCCTCCAGCGCGTCCACATTCACATCCGGGTCGGTGCCCGCCAGATCCAGCGCCTTCTGCGCGCAGCCCAGCACCGCCAGCTTGGCCTTCTCGTCCTCGTCCACCAGCAGAAAAAGCGCGTACGCCTTCGCCGACCAGTCGCTGAAGCTCCGCGCCTCGGCCGCCGCCGCCCGCTGCACCCACTGCACCGCCTGCACCTGGTCGCGCCGGTCGGCCGCATACTCAAAATACATATCCGCGATCCGCACGCACAGCGTCGGATTAAGCCTATCGCTCAGCACCCGGCGGATGGCCTCCTGCTCCAGCGCCCGGTCGGGCACGAACAGCGCGCAGCAGAAAACATCCTGCATATACATCGCCGGTATTGGGCCGCTTCGCCCCAGGATCAGGCGGGCCACCTCGCTCGCCATCTCCGGCCGGTACTCCGTCGCCACCACCAGATAATCCCCCAGATCGCGCATCTCCGCGTCGGCGCGTCCCGCCAGCCCGGCCTTCGTATACCAGTAGCACGCCTTCTCCCGGTCCTCGCGCTCGAACCACTTGCGCGCCTCGGCGATACACTTCTGGAAGTTGCCGTCACTACTCTTCGAACCGAATAAATTCATTCCATCCTCCGTAAAATGGGCAAGAGATAATCTCGATATAATATATACTAACACTCTTGCGCCCCGGATACAACTTTTCCCCGCCCGAAAATCGGCCGGCCGCATCGCCCGCCCCCGGCAGGAAACCGGCGCGGCGCGGCCGAAATATCCCCATAAAGACATCTGGAAAACGGAGGGAAACCATGCGCTACCAGCTTCTCGGCAAAACCAACCTGCGGGTCTCCGAATTCGGCTTCGGCGGCATCCCCATCATCCGCCTCGGCGTCGACGAAGCCGTCGCCGTCCTAAGGCGCGCCTACGACAAAGGCGTCACCTTCTACGACACCGCCAACGCCTACATCGGCAGCGAAGACAAAATCGGCCGCGCCTTCGCCGGCATGCGCGACAAAATCGTCCTCGCCACCAAAACCATGAAACGCGACGCCGCCGGCGCCGCCGAACACCTCGACGCCAGCCTCCGCCTCCTCAGGACCGACCACATCGACCTCTACCAGCTCCACCAGGTCTCCCAGGAAAAAGACTGGCAGGCCATCTCCGGCCCCGGCGGCGCCCTCGAAGCCGTCCTCAAAGCCCAGCAGGCAGGCAAAATCGGCCACATCGGCCTCACCTCCCACAGCCTCTCCATGGCCAACCGCCTCATCAAAACAGGCCACTTCGCCACCATCCAGTTCCCCTTCAGCTTCGTCGAGCCCGCGGCCGCCGACGAACTCCACGTCACCGCCCGCTCCCTCGGCCTCGGCATCCTTGCCATGAAGCCGTTCGGCGGCGGCGTCCTCGACAACGCCGCCCTCACCTTCAAATACCTCCGCCAATTCCCCGACGTCATCCCCATCCCCGGCTTCGACTCCATCGCCTATGTCGACCAAGTCGCCGCCATCTACGACGCCCCCAACATCATAGAGGACGCCGACCGCGCCCTCATGGCCGAATACCGCGACCGCCTCGGCCGCCAGTTCTGCCGCCGGTGCGAATACTGCCAGCCCTGCCCCAACGGCGTCATGATCACCCCCGCCATGGCCTACCCCGTCGTCGCCCACCGCATGTCCAAAGAAGTCGCCGTCGGCTTCTCCAAAAAAGCCATCGAATCCGTGCAGAATTGCACCGAATGCGGCGTCTGCCTCACCCGCTGCCCCTACAACCTCCCCATCCCCGAATTAATCAAAAAGAACTATAACATGTATCTGCAGCACCTCAAAGAAGTCGGCCACTAAACCCTCTCTTGACAGGCCCGTTCCTTTGCTGCTATAATCCAAGCAAACCCAAATCAGCCAAAGTTGATGAACAGGAAGAGTAGCCGTGGTGGAGAATCACAGCGAGCCGGCGACGGTGGAAGGCCGGTATTTTGGGCACGGTGAATGGGCCTGGGAAATGCAGCCCGAGCCGCATTATGCGGGGTAGGAGCCGCCGGGATATCCCCGCCGTTACCAGGGGAAGGGCATCGACGGCCATTGCCGTCCGCGCCCTAACGAGTTGGGCCGCGCACGCGGCCAAACAGGGTGGTACCGCGAGCAACCTCTCGTCCCTATCAGGACGAGGGTTTTTTTTATTTCCATCAAAAGAAAGGGGATGCAAACCATGCACAAAGACAAAAAAATATTCCTCGACGAACAGGATATCCCCCGGCGCTGGTACAACATCCAGGCCGACATGCCCACCAAGCTGGCCCCGCCCCTCCACCCGGTCACCAAACAGCCCATCGGCCCCGCCGACCTCGCCCCCATCTTCCCCATGGAGCTCATCAAACAGGAAGTCACCCAGGAACGCTGGATCGACATCCCCGAAGAAATCGTCGAAAAATACCGCATCTGGCGGCCCACCCCCCTCATCCGCGCCTATGAGCTCGAAAAAGCCCTCGACACCCCCGCGAAAATCTACTACAAAAACGAAGGCGTCAGCCCCGCCGGCAGCCACAAAGTCAACACCGCCATCCCCCAGGCCTACTACAACAAAGCCGCCGGCATCACCCGCCTCGCCACCGAAACCGGCGCCGGCCAGTGGGGCAGCGCCCTCAGCCTCGCCTGCAGCATGTACGGGCTGGAGTGCGTCGTCTACATGGTCAAAATCAGCAGCCGCCAAAAGCCCTACCGCCGCTCCTTCATGCAGGTCTACGGCGCCGAAGTCATCCCCAGCCCCTCGGGCAAAACCGAAGCAGGGAGGAAGATGCTCGCCCTCGACCCCGACTCCCCCGGCAGCCTCGGCCTCGCCATCTCCGAAGCCGTCGAAGACGCCGCCGGCCGCGCCGACACCAACTACGCCCTCGGCAGCGTACTCAATCACGTCCTCCTCCACCAGACCGTCATCGGCCTCGAAGCCAAAGCCCAGCTCGCCAAAGCCGGCGACTACCCCGACGTCGTCATCGGCGCCTGCGGCGGCGGCAGCAACTTCGGCGGCATCGCCTTCCCCTTCCTCCGGGACAGGTTTGCCGGCCGCCAGGTCCGCGCCCTCGCCGTCGAGCCCACCGCCTGCCCCACCCTCACCCGCGGCGTCTTCGCCTACGACTACGGCGACCTCGGCAAGCTCACCCCCATCGTCAAAATGTACACCCTCGGCCACAACTTCATGCCCTCCGGCATCCATGCCGGCGGCCTCCGCTACCACGGCGAATCGCCCCTCGTCAGCCAGCTCTACCACGACGGCCTCATCGAAGCCCAAGCCTTCGACCAGCGGCAGATCTTCCAGGCCGCCCTCACCTTCGCCCGCAGCGAAGGCATCATCCCCGCCCCCGAATCGGCCCACGCCGTCCAAGGGGCCATCGTCGAGGCGCTCGCCGCCCGCGAGGAAGGGAAGGGGAGGACCATCCTCTTCAGCCTCTCCGGCCACGGCCACTTCGACATGGCCGCCTACGACAGCTACCTCGCCGGCGAAACCAAAGACGCCCCCTGCGACGAACAAGACCTCGCCCGCTTCCTCGCCGACCTCCCGCAGGTATAGCTCACTCCTCGTTAAACTCCACCCCCGCCGTCACCATCTCGGCCAGAAACATCTTCGGGCCGATGCAGTAGGCCGGCGTATCGCCGAAAAGATCGCCGCCGCAATAGCGTCCGGCGCGGACGGCCAGGTCAGAGCAGAACGAATGCCCCTCCACATCGATCGGCACCACCAGCTTCGTATGCTGGTAAATCCACGACGCCGCCGCGCCGAAGTAATCGTATTTCTCGCCCGCCACCAGGAAGGCGAATTCGTCCACCTTCTCCGGATGGGGCACCACCAGGCCGAAAGTGCGCGTATAGCGCCCGGCGAAAGCGTCGAACCGGCTGACGACCACCCCGTCGACCGTCGCCTGCAGTAGCCCGGTGCGCGTGAAGACCGCCACATGGTACGGGTCCTGGCCGGCGCCCTGGGCGATATCGATTATCTTACCGACCGTCTCGAAAGGATAAACTATCAGGAATTTAAGCATTGCATCCTCTCCCCATCAGCATTGGCGTTGTATTCCGCATAACATCCTATGTCGACTTCGGCGGTCGGTGTGCCTGTAAAAGAAGGCCAATCAACAAAAGCCTGGCTCCTTTATGGAGTCAGGCTTTTCGCTTCTCGGAACGCAGGCGGCGCGCCCCGGTCTATTGGTGCGAACTGCCATTGTAATCCCCAAACGGCAATGCTAATATTGTGGGGTGACAGAAATGAATTAAGAAGAATGAGGTATTACTAATGAAGCGGTTTGCTGTGATAGCGTCGCTGCTGATCGCCCTGGTCGGCGTTCTCCCCGCTGTGGGTGCCAATGCCGGTAACGAGCCGGAATTCGACACCGGTCGCTTCAAAGTCGAGCTTACATACCCGGACGATGACCGCAGCCAGGCGGCGATGAACGCTGCCGCCGCCAGGGAATTCAAGCGGGCCGACGACACGCTGAACGCCGTTTACAACAAAGTATCGGTCAAATACCGGGACGACCGGGAGTTCATCGCCAAATACACCGCGGCCGAAGTGGCGTGGATAGCCTTCCGCGACGCCCACCTGGACGCCGTCTTCCCCAAAGAGGATAAACAATCCTACGGCAGCATGTACCCGATGGTATACCACCTCTACAAAGCCGAGCTGACCTGGGAAAGGGTCAAGCAGCTCAACGAGTGGCTGGCCGATGTCCCCGAGGCCGCCCCCGCCGCCGGCAGCCGTCGTCCTGAATAAGCTAAGCCTGGCTCCGCAAGGAGTCAGGTTTTTTTCTTGGGCTGGTGGGTATAGCCGCTCTTTTCCTGGTTTGTGCCCCCGGCATTGGGTCATCCCACCCGCTGCGGGCGGCGGTCTTACTAAGCTCGTCGCCGACAGCACCGCGCCACCGCCAAACGAACGTCCATGTTCGATTGTCGGTTCTCGCCGCCGTCCATGGCGGCTCGCGCGGTGCTGTTTCCGGCTCCCTCGCCAAGTAGCGGCCGCCGTCCTCGCTCACGGTGGGTTGACCCAATGCCGGGAACGCCGGCTAACCGAGAGATACACTAAAATAAAAGGAGATAATTACCTCTTATAGAAATGGATTAGCATAGCGGGGTGGTTGTTGGAGGTTTTATGATTAACAGAATCCTATTTACATGTATTAGCTCACTAATAGTAATTCTGCTTTTATTGCCTATAGCAGAACGATACACCATGGCAGGTCATTCTTTAGGGTTTCTCATTATGTTTGCACCAATATTAGGGACGTTGGTAGGTATATTCTGTGCCGATAAATGCAACCAGTTTGTCGAGCATGCAATGTGGATTCGTATAGGAGCAGTTATAGTGCTTCTGGGGGTCTTATACACGTATGTAGGGATTTGTATAAGGTATGATATTTATAGTTCGGTGTGGATGTTTATACCAATTATAATCCCCCTTTTAATTTCGACAATTATGAGTACTTAAAGCATAACAGTTTATGCACCATGATTAGGCACAAAAATGCCCGGACTTCTTGTCCGGGCATTTTTTCCCTCAATACGGCCCAAGCTCCACCTGCCCCACGTCTCCTACCTTATCCCCCGCGTTCACCGTCAAAAAACCATGCCACCGTCCTCTGGGTCAGCCACATGATGAACAGCACGCTGACCGAGGTCCAGTACCACTCCCACCCGGTATATCTGATCAGCATGGTATACCGCTCCCAAATAACCTCAAAGCCGGTCAGAAGCAGGCTGATGCCCGCCAGGTACCCTGCCTTGGCCAGCGCTGTCGCCTGCCACGGGTAGTAATTATTCACATGGACGCACAACACCGGTAAAACGACATATTCGAAAATAAAGCTGGTTCTGTTGACGCTGGCCAGCTCCCGGTAGGGATACTCCAGCAGCTCCAGCTCCACCGCCGTCAGGCCGAGCAGCCAGGTGGGAAGCTGGACGAAAAGGATGATAAACTGCATCTGCAGCAGCTTGTTTCTCGGGGTGAGCGCGAGAGATAGTATCGAAACCACCACCGAGGCGGTTAAAATCATGCCCTCCAATCTCATCGTGGGCTCCGTCCCTTCGCCTTCGCCACTTGGCCGAAAAACCAATCACAATAGATACGGCTTGCGTAATACGATATGATGTTGATGAGCCACGGCCGATATCCCGTAAAATCGATATAGACCAACAAATCGGTATATTTTTGCACGGCGACATGCGCCAACGCGCTGCCGCCCGTAACCGCAAGGGTATACGCGATCTTGAGAATACGGCTCTTGTTCCGGGGATAATGCCAATAATACGCGACATATACCGCCGGCAGGAAAATAAACGCAAGGGCAAAATTGCTGTCGGTGGCTTTGGGGAACAATCGCACAGGAGATTCGATACTGCCTATAAAAGCCAAGATTATAGTGGCCGGCCAGGTCACCGCTTGCCCCACGATAAAAAGGAACAGGCTTTCCCGTGGCTTATCGGTCCGACCGAACACCGTCACAAGCAAAATGCTGGCCAGGGTCAGCGCGGCGATACCCCAATATTCCCTGCTCATAATTCTCCCGCCTGGCGACCCCCTCCTTGTCTCCTGTCAGGGGGATGCCGCATGTACCGCCTATAGTATTGACGCTTTTACACTTTTTACTTTTCGGGATGCTTGGTCGCTATCCCGGGAAACTGGTACGGCCTCGCACGCGGAGATTAAAAAAACTCCCGGAAATTCCGGGAGCTTTTTTCTTTTTCCTCAATACGGCCCCAGCTCCACCTGCCCCACCGCGCCGACCCTGTCGCCCGCGATCACCACCGCCCCCAGCACCTCCGGTTGGGCGGCGATCCAGGATAAGGCGGCGTCGATATCGGGCGGCCCCTGGATGCGGTTGCCTAGTGCTGTCGCGTACGCGTCCGCCGTCGCCGCGTCCTTGGCCAGCACCGTCGCCGCGTCCGCCTTGCCGAAGCTCAGCGAATGGCCCACCGTTCCCGACGACGTGCAGATACCGAGAGGGGAGAGGGTGGGGGGGACGACGAGCGCCAGCTTGTTCGACAGCGGCGACGCCCCGGCGTAGATGGCGATCTTCCGCGGTACGC
Organism: Sporomusaceae bacterium; assembly: GCA_031460455.1. Taxonomy (NCBI): domain Bacteria; kingdom Bacillati; phylum Bacillota; class Negativicutes; order Selenomonadales; family Sporomusaceae; species Sporomusaceae bacterium. The sequence goes on along the minus strand of JAVKTQ010000004.1, from coordinate 126,623 downwards.
TCGACCGCAGGTAGATGTCGCCGCCGTTCTCGACGATAACCTCCGTGAGGCCATACAGCTCCTCCAGCCGGTGGCCGACATAGGCGCTCACCGCCCCGGCCACCGCCGCCATCGGCCCCGTGCCGGCCAGAGCGGCCGCCGCCGCCATCGCGCGTACGAGCGGCGGGCAGCCCGCCGCCGGCTCGTACGGCGCCAGCGCCGTCAGATACTCCCGGTCGGTCGCGATATACTCCTCAAGCTTGCGCCGCGCGTCCAGCACCGCGGCCAGCGCCGTCGCCTCGGCACCCGGCGGGGCGTCCGCCGCCACCGCCACCCACAGGTCGCTCTCCAGATGGCTCACCGTGAATGTCCTCAGGCCGGGGCCGGCCAGGCTGTCGCGGTAGCGGCGCGGCTCGTAAGCGGCCGATTTCACGCTTCCCCGGCTTTGCCGCCGCCGAAGCCCACGCTGATTATCCTGAGCGGGCACGCCTCGATGCACAGCCCGCACACGATGCACTTCTCCGGGCGGAACTCCATCTTCCACTCCTCGCGGTTCATCGCCATCGCCCCCGAGAAGCACACCGCCGTGCACGCGCCGCAGTGGACGCACTCCTCCTGCCGCACCGTCACCTGCCTGGTCGTCGGGATGACCTCGATCTTCTCCGCCGCCAGGAATTCCAGCGCCCGGCGCAGGTTATCCTCCTCGCCCTCGATCTCGGCCAGCAGGTGGCCCTCCTCGCCGGGGGTGATCTCCGCCCGCAGGATGTTTATCCGCAGATCGTAGTCCTTCACCAGGTGATACGTGATCGGCTTGGCGTACGTATCGGGCGAGAAAACGAACGTAAAACGCTCCTTCACCATCTCAGTCCAACTCCTTTACATCCAGCGGCTTCACCGTCGCGTCCGCCGGCAGCGGGGCCGCCGGCTCCTGGAGCAGGAACTCGCCCCGCTCGATCCATTCCTTGAGTGTCGCCGCGATCTGCCGCGCCTTGAAAATACTCGACAGCGGCGCCGTCCGCACCTTGCGGCCGTTCAGCTCCACAAAGCCCGACTTCAGCTCCTCGTAATCGACCACCTTCAGCGTCGGCCGGCTGCGCCCCGGTACCCCGTAATCCAGCAGCGTCGTCTTTATCTCCCGGTCGCGTACCGTCACGAAGCGCGCCATATCCTCATCCAGCATCGGGATGGGGATGCCCACCCCCACGAACATACTCACCCCGTAATTCTTGAACACCGCCGCCTTCAGGTACTCCGTCGTCATCGCCTTCAGGTCGCCGATCAGGCTGAGCGTTCCCGCCCCGCCCACCGGCACCCCGTTCTCGCCGCGCGCCTTCTGGGGGTTGTGCTGCGTCCCGTGCCAGGCCACATACCCCTGCGTGCCGCCGAGGAAAATGCGCGTCCCCACGCCGATCGTCCGCAGGTACGGGTCGTTTAAGAGCGGGCTCAGCTGTCCCGACGTCGAATAGGTCACATTGCCGAACTTCGGCAGCAGCATGCCCATATACGTGTACAGGATGCGGTTCGTCGAATTGGTCGCCGCCACATAATTCTGGTACGCGTTGCGGGGGTTGAACAGGAAAGCCTCGTTGATGGTCTCCTTGCTGACATACCCCTCCAGCTCCTTGCGGGGGTAGCAGTCCGTCCCCTGGGCGAGCGCTTTCAGGCGTACGCTTTTCCCGGCCACCAGCTCCTCGATCACATGGGCGCCGCCGTAGTCCTCGCGGCCCTCGGCCAGCTCGGTCGCGCCGATATACGCGTCCACCGCCGCGATCCCCGTATACGCCGGCACCTGATTGAGCCACACCTTCGCCATCTTGATCGGCGGGTCGCTGTGGCCGAAATTCACGAACGCCCCCGACGAACACATCGGCCCGAACGTCGCGGTCGTCACCACATCCACCTTCTCCGCCGTCGCCTTCAGGCCCTGTTCGTCCGCCATGCGGACGACCTCCTCGGCCGTCAGCACCACCGCTTCGCCCTTTTTGATCTTCTCATTGATCTCGGCAAACGTTTTGGCCATAAAAAATCCTCCTCACCCGTCTACTCGCAGATGAAAGAGGCAGAAAAAAAGCTTCCGGCCTGCTCTCATCTTTAAGCAATCTTGCGATTCCTTCAGGAATTGGCACCTGCGGTCAGCCATAATAGCCGCCGTGGTTGCCGAGGTTTCATCGGGCCAGTCCCTCCGCCTCTCTTGATGAGAAAATACCCAGTATTTCGTTATTGGTAGAATAATACCAAGCAGCCGAAATTTTGTCAATGCCTTTCGCCGGTGGAAATATATTTCCATCTTCCTTGACAACAGCCGTCACCCGCGATAAAATAATGCTAATTTAACATCAACAGCGTTGAACAGGACGAGTAACTGTGTAACCCCCCGCCCAGCGAGCCGGTGACCGGGAAACCGGAGGTGCGACGACCGGCCGGGAGAGCATAGCGAATGGACCTGGGAGCTGCTCCCCGAAAAGCCTTTGCCAGTAGGAGGAGCCGGCCGCCGCCGTTACCCGGCTAGGATATCGGATTTACGTCCCGTATCCGAATAAGGGAAAGCTTTCGCTTTCCGAAAAGGGTGGTACCGCGAGCCATTTCGCCCCTGGGGTGAAAGCGGCTTTTTTTATTTCCCCCGAAAAATCAATACCCAACAGCTGAGAACAGGACGAGTAACTGCGCCCCCTTCCGCCCAGCGAGCCGGTGACCGGGAAACCGGAGGTGAGACGACCGGCCGGGAGAGCACAGCGAATGGACCTGGGAGCTGCCCCCCGAACGCTTTTGCCAGTAGGAGGAGCCGGTCGCCCCCGTTAGCGGGCTAGGATATCGGACGCGCGTCCCGTATCCGAACAAGGGAAAGCTTTGCTTTCCGAACAGGGTGGTACCGCGAGCCATTTCGCCCCTACGGGTGAAATGGCTTTTTCTATTTTCACGGGACAAATACTCCAAAGAAATAGGAGGAAAAAACCATGCTCAGAGAATCTCTCGGCCGAGTGGCGGCCGGACACAGCCTCACCCACGAAGAAGCCGGCCGCACCATGGCGGCCATCATGTCCGGCGGGGCCAGCGACGCCCAGCTCGGCGCCTTCCTAACCGCCCTCAAAATGAAAGGCGAGACCAGCGAAGAAATCGCCGGCTTCGCAGGCGCCATGCGCGCCCTCGTCGTCGCCGTCGACGCCCGCGGCGACATTCTCGACACCTGCGGCACAGGCGGCGACGGCCGCGGCACCTTCAACATCTCCACCGCCGTCGCCCTCGTCGTCGCCGGCGCGGGCGTCACCGTCGCCAAACACGGCAACCACGGCATATCCAGCGCCTGCGGCAGCGCCGACGTCCTCGCCGCCCTCGGCGTCCGCGTCGATCTCCCGCCCGCCGCGGCCGCCGCCGCCCTCGACACCCTCGGCATCAGCTTCCTCTACGCCCCCCTCTACCATCCCGCCATGCGCCATGTCGCCAAATCGCGGCGCGAACTCGGCTTCCGCACCGTCTTCAACCTCCTCGGCCCGCTCACAAATCCCGCCGGCGCCACCCGCCAGCTCATCGGCGTCTACGACCCCGCCCTCCCCGAAAAAGTCGCCGCCGTCCTCCTCCGGCTCGGCACCAACCGGGCCATGGTCGTCCACAGCCTCGACGGCCTCGACGAAATCTCCGCCGCCGCCCCCACCAAAATCGCCGAAGTAGCGGACGGCCGTGTCAAAACCTACCTCCTCGACCCCGCCGACTACGGCCTCCGCGGCGACAGCGCCCACTACCGCGGCGGCGCCCCCGGCGACAACGCCGCCATCATCCTCGGCATCCTCCGCGGCGAAAAAGGCGGCCGGCGCGACATCGTCCTCCTCAACGCCGCCGCCGCCCTCGTCGTCGCCGGCAAAGCGGGCGGCATCCGCGAAGGCCTCGCCCTCGCCGCCGCCAGCGTCGACAGCGGCGCCGCCCTCGGGCGGCTCGAAGCCCTCCGCCGTTTCGGAGCCGACGGCAAGGAGGGATTACCATTATCATAAAAATCTGCGGCATAACCACCGTCGACGCCGCCTGCGCCGCCCGCGACGCCGGCGCCGACCTCATCGGCTTCGTCTTCGCACCCGGCCGGCGGCGGATAAGCGTCGACGCTGCCGCCGTCATCGCCCGCCAGGTCGGCGGCATCGCCCGCGTCGGCGTCTTCGTCAACCAGCCCCTCGCCGTCGTCCAGGACACCGCCCGCCGCTGCTGCCTCGACTACGTCCAGCTCCACGGCGGCGAAACCCCTGCCTATTGCCGGGCCGTCGGCTGGCCGGTCATCAAAGCCGTCCCCGTCGGCCCCGGCTTCGACCCCGCCGCCGCAGCCTACCCCGCCGAATACATCCTCCTCGACACCCTCGTCCCCGGCCAGGCCGGCGGCACCGGCCTCGCCTTCGACTGGCGGCAGGCCGGCAGCCTCGCCACCGCCCTCCCCGCCCCCTATCTCGTCGCCGGCGGCCTCACCGCCGCCAACGTCGGCGAAGCCATCCGCATCCTCAGCCCCGCCGGCGTCGACGTCTCCGGCGGCGTCGAAACCGCCGGCGCCAAAGACGCCGCCAAAATCCATCAATTCGTCGCCGCCGCCCGGGCGGCGCAGGGAAGGGGAGCGCCATGCTCGCAAAAATAGTCGCCGGCATCCGCCGGGAAGTCGCCGCCCGCAAACAGACCAACCCCCTCGCCCACCTGCAGCGGGACATAACTCCCGGCACTCGTGCCTTCGCCCGCGCCCTGCGCGCCGCCGACTGGGCGCTCATCGCCGAAGGCAAGCTCGCCTCCCCCGCCAAAGGCCAGCTCTCGGGCCGCCACACCGTCCCCGAGCTCGCCCGCATCTTCACCGCCGGCGGCGCCGCCGCCCTCTCCGTCCACACCAGCGCCCCCTTCCGCGGCTGCCTCGAAGACCTCGCCGCCGTCCGCGCCGTCAGCCCCCTGCCCCTCCTCCGCAAAGACTTCATCATCGACGAATACCAGCTCTACGAAGCCCGTGCCGCCGGCGCCGACGCCGTCCTCCTCATCGCTGCCATCCTCACCGACGGTCAGCTGCGGCGCTTCCTCGCCGTTGCCGACACCCTCGGCCTCGACAGCCTCGTCGAAGTTCACAGCCGCGAAGAGCTTGAGCGCGTCCAGCACACCCCCGCCCCCATCATCGGCATCAACAACCGCGACCTCGCCACCTTCACCACCGACCTCGCCACCACCTTCGCCCTCCTGCCCCACACCGACAGTCGCCGCCTCATCATTAGCGAAAGCGGCATAACCGGCGGCGACGACGCCCGGCAGCTCAAACAGGCCGGCGTACGCGGCGCGCTCGTCGGCGAAGCGCTCGTCACCGCCCCCGACATCCTCGCCCGCACCCGCGAACTCGTCCGGCCCGGCGAAACGCCCGGCGCCATGAACGCCCCACACACAAAGGAGGAAACACAACATGCCTGACATCAACGGACGCTTCGGCGCCTACGGCGGCCGCTACGTACCCGAAACCGTCATGCCCGCCCTCATCGAACTCGACGACTTCTACTGCAAACTCAAAAACGACCCGTCCTTCCAGCGCGAATTCGCCGCCTACCTTCGGGACTACGCCGGCCGGCCCACCCTCCTCTACCACGCCGCCAACCTCACCGCCCACTATGGCCGGGCCGCCGTCTACCTCAAACGCGAAGACCTCCTCCACACTGGCGCCCACAAAATCAACAACGCCCTCGGCCAAGCCCTCCTCGCCCGCCGCATGGGCAAAAAACGCATCGTTGCCGAAACGGGCGCCGGACAGCACGGCGTCGCCTGCGCCACCGTCGCCGCCCACTTCGGCCTCGAATGCCGCGTCTTCATGGGCGCCGAAGACATCGAGCGCCAGCACCTCAACGTCGTCCGCATGCGCCTCCTCGGCAGCGAAGTCGTCCCCGTCACCAGCGGCAGCGGCACCCTCAAAGACGCCACCAGCGAAGCCCTCCGCCACTGGGTCGCCAACGTCCGCGACACCCACTACATCATCGGCTCCGTCGTCGGCCCCCACCCCTACCCCATGATCGTCCGCGACTTCCAGGCCGTCATCGGCCGCGAAGTCCGCAGCCAGGCCGCGGCCGCCGGCCTCAAAATCAGCCACCTCGTCGCCTGCGTCGGCGGCGGCAGCAACGCCATGGGCATCTTCCACCCCTTCCTCCACGAGCGCGGCATCGCCAAAATCGGCGTCGAAGCCGCCGGCAAAGGCCTCGAAACCGGCAAATACGCCGCCTCCCTTACAAAAGGCCGGCCCGGCGTCCTTCACGGCGCTTACAGCTACCTCCTCCAGGACGACGACGGCCAGGTCACCGAAGCCCACTCCCTCTCCGCCGGCCTCGACTACCCCGGCGTCGGCCCCGAGCACGCCCACGCCAAAGACAGCGGCCTCGCCGCCTACGTCGCCGTCACCGACCAACAAGCCATAGCCGGCCTCGCCCGTCTCGCCCGCCTCGAGGGCATCATCCCCGCCTTAGAGAGCGCCCACGCCCTCGCCTACCTCGACGAACTCATGCCGCTCACAAAAGCCGGCGAGGCCGTCGTCGTCTGCCTCTCCGGGCGGGGCGACAAAGACGTCGACACCGTAGCCAAAACCATGGGAGGGTTATAAAATGTCCACACTTCGGGATAAACTCGCCGCCCGCCGCGCCGCCGGCGGCAAAGGCCTCATCGTCTACCTCGCCGCCGGCTACCCCGACCTCGCCGCCACCCGCCAGGCCGTCCTCGCCGCCGCCGCCGCCGGCGCCGACATCGTCGAAATCGGCATCCCCTTCTCCGACCCCATCGCCGACGGCCCCGTCATCCAAAAAGCCGCCACCGCCGCCCTCGCCGGCGGCCTCAAAACCGCCGACGTCCTCGCCCTCGTCGCCGAACTCACCGCCGCTACCCCCGTCCCCATCGCCCTCATGCTCTACATCAACACCATCCTCCAATACGGCCCCGCAGCCTTCGCCGCCGACGCGGCCGCCGCCGGCGCCGCCGGCCTCATCGTCCCCGACCTCCCCCTCGAAGAAGCCGCTCCCCTCCAAGCCATCTGCCGCGGCTGCGGCCTCGACCTCATCCACTTCATCGCCCCCACCAGCCCGCCAGAACGCATCGCCGCTATCTGCGCCCAGGCCGGCGGCTTTCTCTACTGCGTCTCAACCACCGGCGTCACCGGCGTCCAGGCTGTCGACTACAGCCGCCTCGCCCCCCTCATCGCCGACGCCCGCCGGGCCAGCGACATCCCCATCGCCATCGGCTTCGGCATCGGCGACGAGGCTGCGGCCGTTGCCGCCGCCGCCCACGCCGACGCCGTCATCGTCGGCAGCGCCGTCATCGAGCGGCTCACCGCCGACGGCCCGGCCGGCGTCGGCCGCCTCGTCGCCTCTATACGCCAGGCCCTCGACCGGGCAGGTGACCGGCCATGAAGCTCTCGCCCGACCGCGACGAATTCTGCCGCCTCGCCGCCGGCCACAACCTCATCCCCGTCACCGCCGACATACCCGCCGACCTCGACACCCCCGTATCACTCTACGGCAAAATCGTCGGCGACCGCCCCGGCTTTATGCTCGAGAGCGCCGAAACCAGCAAAAACTTCGGCCGCTACTCCTTCATCGGCGCCGACCCCCTCCTCACCCTCACCGCCACCGCCCGCCACAGCGACCTCCGCCGGCGCGGCAAGCGCACCACCGTCGCCGGCCCGCCCCTCGCCGTCCTCCAGCGCATCCTCGGCAGCTACACCTGCCCCGACCTTCCCGGCCTGCCGCCCTTCAGCGGCGGCGCCGTCGGCTACCTCGCCTACGAAGCCGCCGCCACCTGGGAACGCATCCGCGGCCTCGCCGTCCCCGACGACATGATCCTCGGCGAATACCTCATCTGCCAGACCATCGTCGTCCTCGACCACCTCACCCACACCGCCAAACTCATCCACCTCGCCCCCGTCGACAGCCCCGCCGCCGCCCCCGCCGCCTACGAAACCGCCGCCGAAAGCCTCGCCTCCCTCGCCCTCAGGCTGCGCCAGAGCGCATCCCTGCCGCAGACCGGCCAGGCGGCAGGGGAGAGGGGGGAAGAGGCAGACGGCCGCGACGACTACATCGCCGCCGTAGAACAGGCCAAAGAGCACATCGCCGCCGGCGACATCTTCCAGGCCGTCCTCTCCCGGCCCTTCCGCCGGCCGCTCACCACCGAGCCCTTCCACCTCTACCGGCGGCTCCGCCACCTCAACCCCTCGCCCTACATGTTCTACCTCAACTTCGGCTCCCGCCAGCTCGTCGGCGCCTCCCCCGAAATGCTCGTCAAACTCCGTGACGGCCAGCTATACACCTGCCCCATCGCCGGCACCCGCCCGCGCGGCCGCGACGCCGCCGAAGACGCCCGCCTCGCCGCCGACCTCCTCGCCGACGCCAAAGAGCGCGCCGAGCATGCCATGCTCGTCGACCTCGGCCGCAACGACCTCGGCCGTATCAGCCGCCCCGGCACCGTCGCCGTCAGCCGCCTCATGGAAGTCGAAAACTACTCACATGTCATGCACATCGTCTCCGAAGTCACCGGCCAGCTCGACCCCCGCTACACCCCCACCGACGTCCTCGCCGCCTGCTTCCCCGCCGGCACCCTCAGCGGCGCCCCTAAAATCCGCGCCATGGAAATAATCGCCGGCCTCGAAAACACCCCCCGCGGCCCCTACGGCGGCGCCGTCGGCTACTTCGACTTCCGCGGCAACATCGACACCTGCATCACCATCCGCACCCTCATCATCGACGGCGGCCAAGTCGTCATCCAGACCGGCGCCGGCATCGTCGCCGACTCCGTCCCCGTCGCCGAATACCGGGAAATACTCCACAAAGCCGGGGCCCTATTCCAGGTAACGGGAGGCGCGCAGCCATGATCCTGCTCATCGACAACTACGACTCCTTCACCTACAACATCTTCCAGTACGTCGCCCACCTCGGGCAGCAGGTCCGCGTCGTCCGCAACGACCGCATCACCCTGGACGAAATCGCCGCCGGCGGCTACAAAGCCGTCATCATCTCCCCCGGCCCCGGCACCCCCGACGACGCCGGCATCAGCAAAGCCCTCGTCGTCCGCTTCGCCGCCCGTCTGCCCATCCTCGGCGTCTGCCTCGGCCATCAGGTCATCGGCGAAGCCTTCGGCGGCCGCGTCGTGCGCGCCCCGCAGCCCGTCCACGGCAAAACCTCGGCCGTCACCCACCACGGCCACGGCCTCTACCGCGGCCTCCCCCAGCCCTTCACCGCCGGCCGCTACCACTCCCTCATCCTTGACCGGGCCAGCCTCCCCGACTGCCTCACCGTCACCGCCGCCAGCGACGACGGGCTCATCATGGGCGTCAGGCACAAACACTTTCCCGTCGAAGGCATCCAGTTCCACCCCGAATCCATCCTCACCCCCGACGGCGTCAGGCTGCTCGCCAACTTCGTCGCCGTCCTCCCCGGCTGAACGGCGGCCGAGGCAGGAAAAACGCCGCCTTTGTAGAAACTGGAAACAAAACCGGGAAATTTACGGCAAAGGCGGAATGACGGATGAAAGTGATGATCGTCGACGGCGAAGCAACCACCCGCGCAATGCTCGCACTGATGATAAAAGAATGGGGCTACGAGGTCGCCGTCGCCGGCGGCGGCGGAGAAGCCTGGCAGGCGCTCCGCGGTGAAACCCGTCCCGCGCTCGTCCTCCTCGACGCGGCCATGCCCGGCCCCGGCGGCCTCGAACTCTGCGCCCGGCTCAAAAAAGAAAAAGCCCTCAGCCAGGTCTACATCATCCTCCTCGCGGCCAAAAACAGCCAGGACGAAATCGCCCGCGGCTTCGAAGCCGGCGGCGACGACCACCTCGCCAAGCCCGTCCACCCCGCCTTGCTCCGCAGCCGGCTCGCCGTCGGCCGCCGCATCCTCGAATACCAGCACACCCTCGACACCCTCAGCCGCGAACTTGCCGCCAAAAACCAGGAGCTCGCCCGTCTGGGCACCCTCGACGGCCTCACCGCCATCGACAGCCGCGGCCGTTTCGCCGCGCGCCTCGGCGAGGAATGGCGACGCGCCCTGCGCGAGGCGACGCCCCTGTCCGTCATCCTCGTCGACCTCGACTTCTTCAAAGCCTACAACGAAACCTACGGCCACCAGGCCGGCGACGAATGCCTGAAAAAAGTCGCCCGCACCATATCCGCCACCATCGCCCGCGCCGGCGACCTCGCCGCCCGTTACGGCGGCGAAGAATTCGCCGTCCTCCTGCCCAACACCGACAGCCTTGGCACCCTCGTCGTCGCCGAAGCCATCCGCGTCGCCGTCGCCACCCTCGGCATCGAGCACACAGCCTCAGCCATCCACCGCCACCTCACCGTCAGCGTCGGCACCGCCACCGTCGTCCCCGACGAGCTGGCCACCCCGGAGTCGCTGGTGGCGAAGGCGGAGGAGGCGTTATACCACGCCAAACAATCCGGCCGCAATCTTGTTCGGCAGCTGTAAACTTTGACGGCCGTTGATAAGCCCCCATCTGCGTTGTTGGGGCTGCGGGAGCTTGCTTGCGTACGTTCCGAGTACGCGGCGCTGCGCTTCCTCGCCCCGCCTAGCATCTGGGGGCTTCTGAACGGCCGTTTGCTGATTCATGGGGAGTTGGAAGATGTATTTTTGCGGAAGCTGGCATCGCAAGCGAGCGTTGGCGGAGGATGTTACGCGCCGTTAACGCAGCAAGCCGCTAACGAAACCGTACGTCCGGCCATGGACGCCCGTTTGGCGCCGGTACGGCTGAGTCGGCGCAAGTTTTACGGCGCGTTCATACGTAGACGTGCGAGCGGCGAGGCAAGCTTCCGCGAACCAGACTAAGTTTTCAGCGCCCCCCATCATCCCACCGTCCCATTGCCCGGTAATATAAGTTTCCGCCGCAGCGCGGAAGAGGGAGCACCATTATGGCCGTCCCTGTCAACTGCCCCACCTGCGACTCCTTCTACAACCTCAAAAACCAGTACGCCGACCGGCTTCTCGAATGTCCGGCCTGTCACGGCGTCTTCCGCGCCCCAGGGCGTCGGCTCGTCCCGGCCGTCTTCGACCGCGACCTCTTCCAGCTGCGCGAAAAACACTTCGCCATCAACACCAAATACCACGTCCGCGACGAGGACGGCAGCCCCCTCCTCTACGTCGAGCGCCCGGCGCTGGTAATGCAGAGAATCATGGCCTTTATCCTTATCTTTATAGTCATTATTCTCATTTCCCGTATCTTCTTTACCATCGCGCCCGACCTCAACTGGGGACTGGTAACCTTCCTGGTTGCCTACTTCGTCGGCCCCCGCCGTCACATCCACTTCTACCCCGACGAAAACAAAACCGCCGCCATCCTCACCGTCACCCAGGACTACGTCGTCCAGTTCCCCACCACCCGCTTCACCCTCCGCGACCTGGCCGGCAACATCCTCGCCACTTACAAAAAGAACCGCTTCACCGACTTCCTCCGCAAAAGGTGGTGGGTCTACGGCCCCGACGGCGTCCTGCTGCTCGTCGCCCAGGAGGACTCCATCATCCTATCCCTCCTCCGCCGCCTCACCGGCTACATCGTCGACATCGCCTTCTTCCGCACCAACTTCATCTTCTACGCCCCCGACCGCGAAACAGTTCTCGGCGAATTCAACCGCAAAATGACCATCTTCGACCGCTACACCCTCGACATGAGCGAAGACGCCGGCGGCGCCATCGACCGGCGTGTCGCTTTAGCCCTCGGCGTACTGCTCGACACCGGGGAGGGACGCTGATGAACGGCGAAAACCGTGAACCCGCCGTCTGGTCCCCGCCCGAAGAGCGGCCCATCCTCATCACCCCCGACATGCTCGTCCCCGTCCGCCCCAAAGACAGCCGCGTCCCCTTCGAAAAAGGCATGTCCTACTTCCCTGTCCTCATCACCCTCCTCATCCTCGTCAACATCGCCGTCTACCTGTGGGAAGTCGCCACCGGCGCCCTCGTCAGCCGAGAATCCGTCATCGCCGCCGGCGCCCTCTACCGGGACAACGTGCTGGCCGGCGAAGCGTGGCGCCTCGTCAGCGCCGCCTTCCTCCACGGCGGCTTCGACCACATCCTCGGCAACACCGTCTTCCTGTACATCCTCGGCCTGGCCGCCGAGCACGCCTTCGGCCTGGCCAAAACGGCCGCCATATACCTGTTCGCCGCCGTCTGCGGCTCGCTCCTCAGTCTCGCCATGCAGCCGGGGCCGGGCGTCGGCGCCTCGGGAGCCATCTTCGGCCTCATGGGAGCGCTGGCCGTCCTCTTCTACCGGCGGCGGGCCGACTTCTACCTCCGCGACCGCGGCATCGGCGCCTTCATCGGCGCCCTCGCCCTCCTCCAGATCTTCTTGGGCTTCTCCGACCCCTTTATCGACAACTGGGCCCACCTCGGCGGCTTCCTCGGCGGCGCGCTTGCCGCCCTCATCCTCCGTCCCGCCCTCGGCGAGGAAAGCCGCACATTCCCCGGGGCGGCCAGAGCCCTGCTCCTCGCCGCTTTCGTACTCTTCGCCGGCGGCTGGCTCTTCCTCGGCGGCTACCTCGCCGCCGTCGAAGCCCACGCCTGGCTCTACCTCGGCAATAAACAGGACGCCGTCGCCGCCGCCACCGACGCTCTCGCAAGGAACCCCGCCAACAGCCACATGTACTACCTGCGGGGCACCGTCCTCCTCGACGCCGGCCAGCCCGACGCCGGTCTCCGCGACCTCGCCCGCTACCTCGAAACAAACGGCAACAGCCACCGGGCGTGGTTCGCCGTAGGCCACGCCTACTACGAGCGCGGCCAGTACCCCGAAGCCCTCGCCCACTACAGCCGCGCCGTCGACCTCGCCCCCGACGACGTCCACTACCTCAACAGCCGCGGCTACGCCAACATCCTCGCCGGCCGCTACGCCGCCGCCCGCGCCGACTTCACCGCCATACTCGAAATCGACGACAAATTCGCCCCCGCCTGGGGCAACCTCGGCCTCGTCCACGCCTACGAAGGCGAATACTCCATCGCCATCGGCAAGCTAGAGCAGGCCTACCGCCTGGACAAATCCCAGGCGGCGCTCAAATACCTCATCGCCGGCCTCCGCGCCGAACTGCTCGGCCAGCGTCCCCAAGCCATCGAAAACTACGGCCGCTTCACCGGCGAAGTCGCCCAAGAACGCGCTAACTGGCTCGCCGAAATCACCTTCGCCGAAACCCGCGCCCGCACCCTCCGCAGCCTCGGGAAATAGCGTCGATCTCCGTCGCCTCCGCGGCGCGAGAACCTAAAGCCGGAGAAAAGCCGCCAATGAAGCCGAGATATTAAAGTTAAACGACTCAAAGGAGGTCCTCCCCATGCGCTGCCTCTACTTCGACGGCCAGCTCAAATACCGCGACGACTGCCCCGTTCCGACGCCCGCCCCCGGCGAAGCCCTCGTCAGGGTGCTCTACGCCGGCGTCTGCAACACCGACCGCGAAATCCTCGCCGGCTACAAAGGCTTCACCGGCATCCTCGGCCACGAATTCGTCGGCGTAGTGGAAGCAGGGGAGGGGTGGGCAGGCAAAAGAGTCGTCGCCGACATCAACCTCGGCTGCGGCGTCTGCCCCCGCTGCCGCGAAGGTCTCGCCAACCACTGCCTCAGCCGCCGCGTCCTCGGCATCACCGCCAAAGACGGCGCCTTCGCCGAATACCTCACCCTGCCGGTCGCCAACCTCCACGAGGTGCCGCTCGGCGTGAGCGACCTCGCCGCCGTCTTCGCCGAGCCGCTGGCCGCCGCCCTCGAAATCTGCGACCAGTGCCACATCAGGCCGTCCGAGCGCGTCGCCGTCCTCGGCGACGGCAAACTCGGCCAACTGATCGCCCAGGTGCTCAGCCTCACCGGCTGCGACCTTACCGTCATCGGCAAGCACCCCGCCAAGCTCGCCCTCCTCGCCGGCCGGGCGGCCACGGTCACGGCGGACGAGGCCGCCGCCCTCGCCCCCTTCGACACCGTCGTCGAATGCACCGGCAGCCCCGGCGGCCTCGCCTGCGCCCAGGCTGTCGTCAAGCCCCGCGGCCGCATCGTCCTCAAAAGCACCTTCGCCGCCGCCGCCCTCCTGTCGTCCACGCTGTGGGTCGTCAAAGAATTCACCCTCGTCGGCTCCCGCTGCGGGCCGACGGCCGCCGCCCTCCGCCTGCTGGCCAGGCGCCTCGTCGACGTCGAGCCGCTCGTCGGCGGCATCTTCCGCCTGGCCGACGGTTCGGCCGCTTTCGCCCCTCCGGGCGGCCTGAAAGCCATTTTCGACTGCCGCGCCACCTGAGAGCCTCTCAAAGGCATCGAAAATCGCCGTTGAGGGATTCGTTCTCAGACACACATATTCGCCCTTCCTGGGGCCTTCCAGACGGCCGGAAAAATCGGCCGCCCGGAAGGCCTGCCGCATTTTTCCGGGCATTTTTGCACGATAGCCGGCGGCAGGAGGGGAGAGGGGAGGGAGTACGACCGTCGGCCGATGGCAAAAACCGTCCAACTCACCACAGTCCGCCGCAAAAGTGAAGTTATATTATAATAATTGTAATTACAATATATACAATAATAAAGAAAATATCGTATTATGCGGCGTTAAAAAGCGCCATCCTAAAGGTGAACAGGCAGGCTATGTGGAATTTATCTCCAATTAACAGCCCATAATAATGTGAGGTGCCGTCCATGAACATCAACGACCTCGCCACCCCGAGTTTTCTGCTCGACCTCGACGCCTTCGAGGCCAACCTCCGCGCCATGGCCGCCATGTGTGAACAGACGGGGGTTCAGCTTTGGCCGATGGTCAAAACCCATAAAAGCACCGCCATCGCCCGCCGCCAGAAGGACGCGGGCGCGGCCGGCTTCCTGACCGGCACGCTCGACGAAGCCGAGCAGCTTGCCGCCGCCGGCTTCACCGACCTCATGCTCGCCTACCCGGTCGCCGGGCGCGCGAACGTAGGCCGCGCGCTCGCCCTGGCCCGCCAGGCCCGCGTCACCTTCAGCCTCGACGGCGTCGCCGCCGCCCGCGCCCTGGCGGCCGCCCAGCCCGCCGACGGCCCCTACCTCGACTACCTCATCATCATCGACAGCGGCCTGCACCGCTTCGGCGTGCCGCCCGCGCAGGCGGCCGAACTCGCCGCCGCCCTGTCCGGCTATAAAAAGCTCAGGCTGAGAGGCGTGGCCACCCATCCCGGCCAGGTATACGGCGCCAACGGCAGAGACGGCGTCGCCGCTGCCGCCGCGGACGAAATCGCCGCCCTCACCCAGGCCAGGGATGTCCTCCTCTCCCACGGCTATCCCGTAGACATCGTCGCCACCGGCAGCACCCCGACCGCTTCCCTGGCCGCCGCCAGCGGCGTCGTCACCGCCCTCCGGCCCGGCAACTACGTCTTCTACGACAACACCCAGGTCGCGCTCGGCGTCGTCCCCCAAGAGCGCTGCGCCCTCGCCGTCCTCGCCACTATCCTGTCGCGGCCCCGTCCCGACACCTTCATCATCGACGCCGGCAGCAAATGCCTCGGCCTCGACAAAGGAGCCCACGGCAGCTCGCTGCTTGCCGGCTTCGGCCTCGTCGCCGGCCACCCCGGACTCACCGTCGCCGGCCTGTCGGAGGAAGTCGGCCGCGTCGCCATAACCGGCGACACCAGCCTTGCCGTCGGCGACAAAATCGCCGTTATCCCCAACCACGCCTGCGCCGCCGCCAACATGACAAGCTGGCTCGTCGGCCACCGGCAGGGTCAAACGGAATGCGCCCTCGCGGTCGACATGCGCGGCAACGTCCGCCTGCGGCCGCCCCTGGCGTAAAAAACCATCGCCGTAAGCACCTTCTCCGTGGTAAAATAGCACCACAACGGGGCATAGGAGGATAACATTGGCCAACCTCGAATACCGGCTGCTCGACGAGCCCGCCGACTTTCCCGTCCTCTTCTCCTACGACGCCATCGGCGGCGGCGAAATCGCCGCCCGTTTCCTGTGCGACAAACTCATCAAAGACGGCAAAGTGTACGAACGCACCTCGACCGCCAGCGAACCCCTGACCTACGTCATCTACCTCCGGGAGGAAGGACCGGCCGCCCCCGCGGCCGCCGCCCCGCCGCCCGGCGACCGCGGCGTGAGAGTGGAGATCCGCCGGGACGCGCACAGCGATACTCCCGGCCTGCTCATTGAAGCGCGCCAGTTCACCGACCCCGTTGACGTCGTCCTGTGCCTCGGCAGCGACTACTTCTACTGGCTGGGCGACGAATGGCAGAAAACAATGACCGTCCTCGACGAGGACCGTAAGGTTTATATCTATTACGCCCACAAGATGTAAGGAGGGACAGCCGTGGAACGCACCGACAAAACCGCAAAACTGCTCGGCCTCTTCATGGCCGCCCTCCTCACCGTCACCGCCGGCTGCTCCGCCGGCAGCCAGGACCGCCCCGGCCACACCCACATCGACCGCAACAACGACGGCTACTGCGACGAAGACGGCGAGCAGATGCCGGCCCGCGCCGGCGGCGGCCACTTTTACGGCTTACCCTTCTTCTTCGGCGGCACCCGCACTGGCGTCGCCACGCCCGGCCAAACCGCCCCTTCCACCGGCCAAGGCGCCACCATAACAAGCGGCAAAGCCCGCGGCGGTATCGGCAGCAGCGGCATCGGCGGCGGCGGCTGATGGACTACGCGGCCGTCCGGGAAGAAATCTACCGGCCCCTCAGGGCCGAGGGCATTTTCACCTGGGACTGGCTCTACGGCCAGGAATACGCCCTCGCCGTGCCCTACGCCATCGGCGACCGCGAACTGGCCGACCTCCGCGCCGCCACCGCCGTCCTCGGGCGCGTTTTCGCCCGCACCGTCGGCGTCGTCCAGGCCGGCCCGGCCGAACTGCTCGCCGAGCTCGGCATCCCCGTAGCCGCCCATGACGCCGTGCGCCTGGCCGTCCTCCCCGACGCCGCCACCCTCATCGGCCGGTTCGACTTCGCCCGCACCCCGGCCGGCTGGAAACTGCTCGAATTCAACAGCGACACCCCCGGCGGCGTCGTCGAAGCCTTCCACGTCAACGGCCGCGTCTGCGCCCGCCACAACGCCGCCGACCCCAACGCCGGCCTCGCAGCCATGCTGCCCGCCGCCTTCCGCGCGGCGGCCGACACCTACCGCGCCCTCGGCTACGCAGCCGACCGCGTCGCCTTCAGCGCCCTCGACTGGCACGCCGAAGACGCCGGCACCGCCCGTTACCTGCTCAAAATCTCCGGCCTCGCCGGCCGTTTTGTCCCCCTCAAAGACCTGCGTGTCCAGGACGACAGCCTCTGCGCCCTCATTGATGGCGACCTCGCCCCCATCGACCTCTGGTACCGGCTCCACCCCTTCGGCCTCCTCGCCGCCGACCGCGACGACGACGGCTACCCCACCGGCGCCCACGTCCTCAGCCTCATCGCCCGCAGGCGGCTGGCCGCCATCAACCCCCCCGGCGCTCTCATCGCCCAGAGCAAAGCACTCCAGGCACTCGTATGGGCGCTCTGCGAAGCAGGCGGCTTCTTCACCGCCGCCGAACAGGACGCCATCGCCGCCCACATGCTGCCCACCTACTACGAAAACCGCTTCGCCGGCCGCTGTCCCCATGTCGCCAAACCCGTGCTCGGCCGCGAAGGCGGCGGCATAACCATCTGCGCCGCAGACGGCGCCGTCATCGACCGCGACCGCGAGACCCACTACTGGGACCAGCCCATGATCTACCAGCAGTACCAGGACCTCGAAACAGTAGAGTTGCCCACCCTCGCCGGCCCGAAAGCCGGACGCCTCGTCTGGGGCTCCTTCATCGTCAACGGCGCGCCGTCCGCTGTCGCCGCCCGCCTCGGCGGGCTGATAACCGACGACATGGCATACTTCGTTCCCGTCCGTCGCGCTTAAGTGACGGCGAACAACAAGGAGGCTGATCACATTGGGTAGCCAATGGGCAAACATCGTCAACTTCGTTAGCTATCTCGGCGTCTCGCTCCCCCTGCTGGGGCTAGGAATCTACCTCTTCATGCTCACCACCCCCTACAAAGAACTCAAGCTCATCGCCGACGGCGACGAAGCCGACCGCTGCAAAGCCTGCGCCGCCCAAGCCACCGCCTACGACCTCGGCGGCAAAATCCTCGGTCTGTCGCTCGTCCTCGCCTCGGCCGTCTTCCACGCCGTCAACTTCGCCGACCTCGTCATCTGGGGCCTCATCGGCATCATCTTCCAAGTCGTCGTCTTCTACATATTCGAACTCATCACCCCCTTCACCGTCGTCAAAGAAATCCCCCAGGGCAATATCGCCGTCGGCATATTCTCCGCCTTCCTCAGCGTATCCGCCGGCCTCCTCTTAGCGGCATTGATTAGCTATTAGAAAAATACCCCTAACACAACAAAAGCGGCTGGCGCACTGCCAGCCGCTTCTCGCATCTCAAGACGAAGCTACAAATCGATATCCACCTCAAACATCCTGTTCCACGGAAAGCCTACTTTCAGCTTATCCACAGGATATGCCGGGAATTTGGCCGCCGCGAACGCCTTCAGCCGCCGGTTCGCCTCCGTCGTCAGGCGGGGGGCCAGCTCGTTCAGATAAAACCAATCGCCCCCGGCCGGGTAAAGCACCTCTCTCCCTAAAGCCCCGCGCACATTCGCCTGATACGCCCAGTCGTCCAGCAGCCGCGTCGCCAACAGGCGGTCCTTAGCCGCCGCCGTCATCCGCGGCGCCAGCAGCCCCTGGCCGATCGCGTACCCCAGCGTATTGCTCGCCGTATTCCAGCCCGAATACGCATCCAGCTTAAAAAGCAGCCCGCGGCGGGCAAGCTCGGTCATCAGCGCGTTATCCGCCCCGTTCGCGTACGCCACATCCCCCACCGCCACCCGCTCGCCCCTGGCGACACTCGCCGCCACTTCGCCCGCGAAAACATACGCCGGCGCCGTCACCCGCCCGCGGTTCCCCGCGCTGTTCGCCTCATGCGTCACCCCGTCCTCCGGCGTATTCACCGCCAGCACCAGATCGGGCTTCGAACCGGTCAGCAGCAGCCCGCCGGCCGCCACCACATGCTCGTTCACCGTCAGGCCGATCGGCACATCCTCATAAGAAGGCACCGTATCCGGCCCCGCCCCCTGCGCATAAAAAACCCGCACAAGCGGAATACGCACCGCCGCATTATTCGTCGCCCGCACCAACATCAGCATCCCCAGTTGATCGGCGCCCGGAAAAGTCGCAAACTTCGAAGCCGGCAGCCCGACCGTCTCCGCCGCGATCATCCGCGACTCCATATGCGACTGCGAAAAAGGCGAACAATCGTCGCGCCCCAGCAGGAAAAACGCAAAAATTCCGTTCCGCGCATACTCCACCAGCCGCACATTCGCCGTAAAATTCTTATCCCGCCGCGCGAACCAGTCCTTCAGCACCGCCTCAGGCAGCCCGTGCCTGAGCGCGTTCAGCTCCGCCTCCTCGCCGCGGTTAAGCCCGGCCGTCTCCGCCCTGTCTGCGAGCGCCGTCAGACGGAAAATCCTCGGTCCGTGCTCCTCGTAATAATCCGGCTCCACCCCGCCCGCGCTCGCCTGCGGCGTCCGCATAATCGTCCCGAACACATACAGCCGCGTTCCCGGATTAGCCAGCTTCAGCGCATAAAAGCGGTCGAGCCGTTCCTTGATAACCTCCTCCGGCAAATGGTGTCGGCGCGACGCCACCAGGCTCCCGTACAGCATCGCATCGCTCGAAACCACCGCCGCATCCGCCGTGCGGATATTATCCGCCAGCCACGCCCACAGCGCCTCCGGATCCCCGGTGCTCGTCCGGCTCCCCAGCAGCGCCGCCGGCGGCGTCACAACCTCCACCCCCGCCGCCTTCGCCGTCTCCACCACATAATCCAGGCTCACCGGGCGGTTATCGAACGGCACAAAAACAATCGTCTGCGCCGCCGCCGTCGCCGTCGTCAGGCAGAAGCACGCCAGCATCACCGCAATAATCAACTTGCGCATATCGTCCTCCAAAGCTGCAAAAATGACTTCATTTCAGCTATTCTGTCCGTCACATGGCAAATCCTGCCTGCCTCCGCGGCGCGCCGCGAATAACACAGCACAAACCGGGACGAAAAACCAGCCGCTTTATGGTATGCTATAAACAGACAAACCAAGCGAGGTGCGCCATGAACACCTACCCCGAAGAAACAATGTGGCAAGCCGTCGCCGCCAGCGACCCGCACTACGACGGCCGCTTCTGCTACGGCGTAAAAACCACCGGCATCTTCTGCCGTCCCTCCTGCAAATCGCGTCCGCCGCGCCGCGAAAACACCGTCTACTTCACCGCCGCCGCCGCCGCCCTCGCCCAGGGCTTCCGGCCCTGCAAACGCTGCCGCCCCGACGCCCTTCTCGCCCCCGTCCAGGACATCGTCCGCGAAGCGTGCACCCTCCTCGAAAGCCAATACGACAACCCTGCCATCCTCGGCGAGCTCCCCGGCCGCATCGGCCTCAGCCGCTCCCACCTCACCCGGCTCTTCAAACACCACACCGGCAAAGCCCCGCGCGAATACCTCCACGCCATCCGCATCCGCAAAGCCGAAGCCCTCCTCGCCGGCGGCCTCGCCGGCGCCGGCGTCGCCTACGCCGTCGGCTTCGGTTCCCCTTCGCGCTTCTTCGCCGTCTTCCGCGCCCACACCGGACTCTCGCCCCGCGCCTGGCTCAGGCTCAAAACAGGGGAGGTAACGCCATGTCAGAACTAACCACCGCCTGCCTCGCCACCCCCATCGGCCCCCTCGCCGTCACCGCCGATCCCGCCGGCATCGTCGCCGTCCGCTTCGCCCCCGCCGCCGTCACAGCCAATCAGGCCGCGCCCGCCTGCCTCACGCAAGCCCTTGAAGAGCTCGCCGCCTACTTCGCCGGCGCCCTCACCGCCTTCACCGTCCCCCTCCGGCCGCGCGGCACCCCCTTCCAGCGCGCCGTCTGGGACGAACTCACCGCCATCCCCTACGGTGCAGTCATATCCTACAGCGCCCTCGCCGCCGCCGTCGGCAACCCCGCCGCCGTCAGAGCCGTCGGCGCCGCCAACGGCCGCAACCCGCTCCCCATCCTCATCCCCTGCCACCGCGTCATCGGCGCCGACGGCAGCCTCACCGGCTACGGCGGCGGCCTCGAAAATAAACGCTGGCTGCTGGCGCATGAAAAAAATACTCTCAGTTCCGGCAGCGCGGCAAACCAGCCATAAATTCACCCCCCGGTCATATTAAAAGAAGCAGCTCAGCCTGCTTCTTTTTCCGTATCCGGCAGGAATTTGCTTGCCGCATTGTGGAATAATCAGGAAAAGCCAACAATCGGGAGGTAAATCACCATGAAAGAAAACATCCTCGGCGGCCAGTCCCTCGTCTTCGGCCGCGGCTCCCTCGAGCACCTGTCCACCATCCCCGCCCGCCGCGCCGTCATCGTCACCGGCGGCTCCTCCATGCTCAAACACGGCGTCGTCGCCAAAATAGAAAAAATCCTCCAGGCCAAAGGCTGCGCCACCCTCGTCCACGCCGGCGTCCCCGCCAACCCCGACACCGCCGCCGTCCTCGCCGGCGTAGCCGCCATGCGCCCCTTCGCCCCCGACCTCGTTGTCGCCGTAGGCGGCGGCTCGGCCCTCGACGCCGCCAAAGTCATGACCCTCTTCACCGAATACCCCGACCTCGACTTCGCCGCCGCCCTCGCCGGCACCATGCCCGCCAAGCGTCAGGCCATCCGGCTCGTCGCCATCCCCTCCACCTCCGGCACCGGCAGCGAAGTAACCAAGGCCGCCGTCGTCACCTTCCACGACCAAAACCTCAAAATCGGCCTCCGCAGCACCGCCTTCATCCCCGACATCGCCATCCTCGACGCCGACCTCACCCTCACCATGCCGCCCAACGTCGTCGCCGAAACCGGCATGGACGCCCTCACCCACGCCCTCGAATGCTACATCAACCGCAACATCGACGACTTCACCGGCCCCATGGCCGCAGGCGCCGCCGCCGGCCTCCTCGAATACCTCCCCCTCTCCTACCGCGACAAAACCATTGAAAGCCGCGAAAAAGTCCACCACTTCCAGTCCCTCGCCGGCCTCGCCTTCGGCAACGTCGGCCTCGGCGCCGCCCACGGCATCGCCCACTCCCTCGGCGGCCTCTGGAACCTCGGCCACGGCCTCGTCAACGCCATCTTACTGCCCCACGTCCTCGAATTCAACGCCCGCGACCCCTGGGTCAGCGGCCGGATAAAACACCTCGCCGCCATCTGCGGCGTCCCCGACCTCGTCGCCGCCATCCACGCGCTCAACAGCACCCTGGGCATCCCCGCCTCCATCCGGGCCGCCGGCGTCGACGAACAAACCTTCGCCGCCGCCCTCCCCCAGCTCGTCGCCGGCTCCATGCTCGGCGCCACCCGCGTCAACCCCGTCCCCGTGACCCCCGCCGAAATGGAAGCCCTATTAAAGCGCGTCTACCAATGATCCTCGTCAGCGCCTGCCTCCTCGGCCTCTCCTGCCGCTACGACGGCGGCCACAACCTCTGTCCCGCCCTCGCCGCCCCGGCCGCCGCCGGCCTCTGCCTGCCGTTCTGCCCCGAGCAGCTCGGCGGTCTGTCCACCCCCCGCCCGGCGGCCGAAATCGTCGGCGGCAGCGGCAAAGACGTCCTCGCCGGCCGGGCCCGAATCCTCGGCCAGGGCGGCGTCGACCTCACCCCGGCCTTCCTCCTCGGCGTGCAGCAAACCCTCGCCCTCGTCCGCGCCATCCCCGTCGCCGCCGCCATCCTCAAAGCCCGCAGCCCCTCCTGCGGCGTCGGCGCCATCTACGACGGCAGCTTCACCCGCACCATCAGGGAAGGACACGGCGTCGCCGCCGCCGCCCTCGCCGAGCTGGGAATTCCGCTCTATACCGAAGAAAATATAACAGAGGAAATATTAAAGCATATTATGTAATATAGAATTGTGCGCAGGCCGTTCAGGGCCGCCAGATGCAAGGCGGCTCCAAGGGCGCGCCGCGACGCGTACTCGGAACGTACGCTAGCAAGCGCCCGCAGGAACAACGCCGCAGATGGCGGTCATCAACGGCCTGCCCCCTCCGGAGGCATAACCATGACCGTTACAGTAGACGATATAAACCGTTTCCAGGCCAACCGCGAAGACGAACTGGGCAGCGCCGCCCTCTACACCGCCCTCGCCGCCCGCGAGGCCGACCCCAGGCTTGCCGAAGTATACCGACGCCTCGCCGCCACCGAAACCAAACACGCCGACGAATGGGCCCGGCGCATCGCCGCCGCCGGCGGCGAAGCCAAGCCCTTCCGGCCCGACTGGCGCACCCGCACCCTCATCTGGCTCGCCGCCCGCTTCGGCCCCGAACTCATCGTCCCCACCCTCGCCGCCACCGAGCGCCAGGCCTCGGCCGGCTACGCCGCCCAGCCCGAAGCCGGCGGCATGGTCGCCGAAGAGCGCTCCCACGCCGTCCTCCTCCAGCAGATCAACCGCACCGCGCGCGGCCAAGGCATGGAAGGCAGCCTCCTCGCCCGCATGGAAGGCCGCCACCGCGCCGCGGGCGGCAACGCCCTCAGGGCCGCCGTCCTCGGCGCCAGCGACGGCCTCGTCTCCAACTTCAACCTCGTCATGGGCGTCGCCGGGGCCGAAATCGCCGGCAGCGGCATCCTCCTCACCGGCCTCGCCGGCCTCCTCGCCGGCGCCATCTCCATGGCCCTCGGCGAATGGATATCCGTCCAGAGCTCCCGCGAACTCTATGAAAAACAACTCGGCGCCGAGCGCTACGAAATCGCCGCCATGCCGGAAGAAGAAACCGAAGAACTTGTTCTCATCTACCAGGCCCGCGGCCTCGACGAACAGTCCGCCCGCCTCCTCGCCACCAAACTCATGGCCGACCCCGCCACCGCCCTCCAGGCTCTCGCCCGCGACGAACTCGGCATCGATCCCGACGAACTCGGCGGTTCCGCCTGGGAAGCCGCCATCACCTCCTTCCTCCTCTTCGCCGTCGGCGCCGTCATCCCCGTCCTGCCCTTCCTCTTCCTCGGCGGCCCCGCCGCCGTAATAACCAGCGCCGCCGCCAGCGCCGCCGGCCTCTTCGCCATCGGCGCCGCCATCACCCTCTTCACCGGCAAACCCGTCCTCCGCGCCGGCCTGCGCCAGACAATCTTCGGCCTGGCCGCCGCCGCCGCCACCTACGGCATCGGCCGCCTCGTCGGCGTCACCCTCATAGGCTGACAGGTCCTAATAAAAAAACGAAGGAGCGACAACCATGAAAGTAGTCGGCATCAGCACCAGCCCCCGCAAAGACGGCAACACCGCCACCCTCATCAAAACCATCTTCGGCGAACTCGAAAAACACGGCATCGAAACCGAGCTCCTCCAAGTCGCCGGCCAGCCCGTCCGCGGCTGCCGGGCCTGCTACGCCTGCTTCAAAAACCGCGACCACAAATGCGTCATCAAAGACGACTTCATCAACGACTACATCGCCAAAATGGAAGCCGCCGACGGCATCATCCTCGGCTCGCCCACCTACTTCGCCGACGTCAACACCGAAATGAAAGCCCTCATCGACCGCGTCGGCTTCGTATCGCGGGCCAACGACTACCTCTTCAAACACAAAGTCGGCGCAGCCGTCACCGCCGTCCGCCGGGGCGGAGCCACCCACACCTTCGACACCATGTACCATTTCCTCCACTACAACCAGATGTTCCTCGTCGGCGCCACCTACTGGAACATGGGCTACGGCCGCGAAATCGGCGAAGTGGAGAAAGACGACGAGGGGATGGCGAATATGCGCGCCATCGGCGAAAACATGGCCTGGTTGCTAAACAAAATCGGCCGGTGATAAGCCCCCATCTGCGGCGTTGCTCCTCGGCTGCCATCCTCAGCGTACGTTCGTGTACGCTTCCGGTGTCAGCCTCCGGTGCGCCTTGCATCTGGAGGCTTCTGACCGGCCGCGGCAATCCATTATAGCGTTGGTAAGGTTAGAGAAGAGGGCGGAGGTTGCCGCGCAAGCGAGCATTGGCGTAGGATGGTACGCGCTGTTGACACAGCAAGCCGCGAACGAAACCGTACGCCCGACCATGGACGGTCGGGCGAGGCGACAACGGGCATGGACGCCCGTTTGGCGCCGGTACGGCTGAGTCGGCGCAAGTCTTACAGCGCGTACATCCGCAGACACGCGAGTGGCGTGGCGGTCTCCGCCCGACAACGTATTGTCCGCAAAAGCTAAAACAAATACATAAAGGAGGATCAGTCATGCGCAAAATGATGCTCGCCCTCGTCCTCGGCCTGGCCCTTCTCCTCGTCGCCCTGCCGGCAGCAGCGGCCTCCGGCTGGAGCGACGGCAAAACCGCCGTCACCTTCCTCGGCCACGCCGCCTTCCAACTCACCAGCGGCGACACCACCATCCTCATCGACCCCTACCTCACCGGCAACCCGCAGGCCGCCGCCGCCCCCGACGTCATCAAAGCCGACTACATCCTCGTCACCCACGCCCACGGCGACCACCTCGGCGACACCGCCGCCATCGCCAAACGCACCGGCGCCAAAGTCGTCGCCACCGCCGAAGTCGCCCGCATGCTAAAAGACCAGGGCTGCGACGTCGTCCCCGTCCACATCGGCGCCAAGAAAGCCTTTGACTTCGGCTACGTCCGCGTCACCCCCGCCTTCCACGGCTCCGGCGTCGCCGGCGGCCACGCCGCGGGCTTCATCGTCAACCTCCGCGGCGCCACCGTCTACCACGCCGGCGACACCAGCCTCTTCGGCGACATGGCCCTCCTCGGCAAGCTCGAGAAAATCGACTGCGCCCTCCTGCCCATCGGCGACAACTACACCATGGGCCCCGACGACGCCGTAGAAGCCGTCGGCATGCTCAAAGCCAAAATCGTCGTCCCCATGCACTACAACACCCACGCCCTCATCAAACAAGACCCCGACGCCTTCAAAAAAGCCGTCGAAACCCGCTTCAAAGGCGTCAAAGTAGAAATCATGAAACCCGGCGCAGTTCTCGTACTGTAGCCTCGAGTCGCAGGGCACGCAGGCTGTGCGCCCAAGCCACAGCCTGCGGTCTCCGTCATAACAACAGCACCCGCGAAACACCTGCGGGTGCTGTTGTTATTCTTTGCTTGCGCCGCAAGCCTTGAGCTTCTTGACTTGCCCCTCCAGCTCATCGAGCCTCGCAGCCGTTTCCTGCTCCGATTGTCGGGCTTCCTGGCAGCCGACGACAGCCTGGACTAACAAAACAAGGGCGCCGACAGTGGAAAGAAAATTGCCGATCAAGTTCAGCTCATCGGAATTCTTTCCCTTGGACAAAGCCAGAGCGGCCAATGTTGCGGTAAGGACCAGTTCATCTGCGTCACCACAGTCTGAAGCCACAGGCAACACCTCTTCCCCCTACAGGATATGCGGCCCGGCACCAAAAAATTTGCCTGGTAGCTTTTTGTCGAATTGTGCAGGAAATAGCATGCTAAATGTTGAATCGCTTCCTTTGTGCAACCGACTCCCGTAGCCCCGACCAGCTTTCGGGCCGCGGTACGAAAGGTGAAGACGTGAAGCGTAATAAGCCGTCCGGCCGCCCGCTCATCGAGCAGGTCAACATGGAAGCCATCGAAGACTTCTGCCGACAGATTTACTACTGCGACCCCAGCACCGCCATGCACGCCGAGCACGTCGCCGACCTCATGGCCGGGCTGGCCAGCCAGATGGGGATGGACTCGGACGAAATCAACCTCGCCTACATGGTCGGCGTCGTCCATGACGTCGGCAAAATAAAGACCCCGGAAAACATCCTCACCAAGCCCGGCCGACTGACGGCCGAAGAATTCACGGTCATGAAACTCCACGCCGCCGACGGGGCCGCCATGCTCAAAGGAATCGACGGCGTAGACCCCATCGTCGGCATCATGCGCCACCACCACGAACGCTGGGACGGCACCGGTTATCCCGACAGCCTGGCCCACGACGAAATCCCGCTCTTCAGCAGAATGCTGGCCCTCTGCGACGCCTTCGACGCCATGACAGCCTCCCGCTGCTACCGGACGCCCGTCCCCCTTGGCGAATGCGTCCGCGAGATATGGCGGGGCGCCGGCAGCCAGTTCGACCCGGTCATTGCGGCGGTGTTCATCGAATTCATACGAGAGAGATTTGGCTACTCAATGGACGGCGGTTAAGCCGTCCAATTTCGTTTTGGGCAGGCTGTTGATGACCGCCATTGCGGCGTACCCGCAAGAGGCGGGCCCTGAACGGCCTGCATATATTTTTCCGAAGGTCCTGCCTAAAGGTAACCCCGTTAGACAAAGGAAATGCCTCCAGACAGCGGTCGCCGGAGGCATTTCCTCTATTGAGTTCCTAATCGTGTTTAAAATATGATTTTGAAGGTCGTTCCTGACGGGGATGTTTGAACGCCAATCTTTCCACCGTGCCGCTCGGCGATACGGTAGCAGACCGGCAGCCCCAGCCCCGTGCCATTTTCTTTTGTCGTTACAAAAGGCGTCCCCAATTTATCGACCAATTCCTGGGGCATCCCGTGGCCGGTGTCGCGGACAGTCAGCACGACCCGGCCCGCTTCGGCGCCGGTGGCGATTGTCAGCCTGCCGCCAGTCTCCATGGCTTCGAAAGCGTTGCGGGCGAGGTTCAGGATAAGCTGACGGATTTCCTTGTCGTCAGCTTGGATTGCGGGTACCTCACCCAAGTCGGCCTGGATATCATAGCCGGTACGGAGGGCCTCGGCCCGCAGGAGGGGTAGCAACGCGTCGATAATCTCGTTCAGGCTGCGGCTTTCTAGGGCAACAGCCTTATTCTTGGCCAGAGAAAGAAAGTCGCTGATGATCACATTGGCCCGGTCGAGCTCCCCGATCATGGTTCTGAACTGTTCTCCATACCCCGCGAGCTCCTGCTTGCGCTCCAGCATCTGCAGATAGCCGCGCACCGTCGTCATGGGATTTCGGACTTCGTGGCCGATGGCCGCCGCCATCTCGCCTACGAGGTTCAGCCGGTCCAGTCGCATTAGCTCGGACTCCGTTCTCTTCCTCTCGGTGACATCCAGGCCGACCGACAGAAGCGACTCTACTTGTCCGGCCCCGTTTTTCTCCGGCACTATACGGAGGAGGAGATCCCTGATTTCACCGTTCTGGTTAGGATATTGTGTCTCGAACTCCAATATGCGGCCGCTGCTCAGGGCCTCGTTGAACTTCTTTTGCCACGGCCGGTATGTAGTTTCCGGGACACCCAAATCCGCCCACGTTCTACCTACGACCGAAGTGTTTTCCCGCCCGAGTTTATAGGTCTCGCCCTGTAGACTGCGATAGATAAAGCGCAGATCCTTATCGTACCTGGATATAAAGACCGGCAGGTTCTCCACCAGCGTCCGGTAGTGTCGCTCGCTGTGCCTCAGTTGCTGTTCCATCAGCTTGCGAGTGGTGACATTCTCGCTTACGATTAAGAATGACTCGACCTTGCCCAGTTCGTCCTTCTCCGTGACTACTTGCGCTTCATAGTATTGTTGAGAGCCAGTCTTATTATCAGACAGCTCAAATTCGAACTTTACAGCCATACCCGTTTCAGCGGCCTGTTCGAAACACTTTCGCCACTCGCCGACTTTGGCTTCATCATATCCCAGCTCATCCCAGCTCTTGCCGATTATCTGTTCGCCTTTTGTACCGTAGTCTTTCTCCGTAGCCGGACTTAGGTAGCGATACCGGTAATCCCTGTCCATACGGCAAATGGTGATAGGAATGTTTTCGACTAAAGTCCGATAGAGTCGTTCACTACGCTCCAGTTGCCTTGTACGCTCCTCTACTAGGCGTTCCAGACTTTCGTGGTGCTCCCGCAGTTTCAGCTCCAGCTGCTTGCGTTCGGTGATGTCGGTGAAGATGACGGCGAACCTGTTGTCCCGATGCAGCGGATAGGCGTGAACCTCGTACCAGCGATCCAGCGAGACATTATATTCCTCGAATATTTTCGCCTCGCCGCTCGTGACCACTTCGCCGTAACGCTCGAACCAGACAGGTTCGACCACCGGCAGAAATTCGGTCACCCGCTTGCCCAGGATGCGCTCCTTGCTGATGCCGGCCTGGCGCTCCCACGCAGGGTTGAGCTCCCGCATAATATAATCTACCGGCCGGCCGTCATCGTCAAAGACCATTTCAATAATGGCGAATCCCTCGTTCATCGACTCGAACAACTGGCGGTACTTTTCCTCGCTCGTTTTCAGTGCCTGTTGGGCCTGAACCTGGGCGATGATGTCGGCAGCCTGGCTTGCCAGCAGGTCGAAGAAGGCGAGATTCATGTCAGCGGCCGGGCGCGGCGCGCGGTAATGCGTGGTCAGCATCCCCACAAGCCGCCCCTCCCGGCTGACGAGCAGCGTCGACTGGACCGCCCCCACACCAGCCGCCTGCATCACTGCGAGATTGGGTGTGCCTACGAAATTGGTTTTTTTGCCGACGTCCTCGACCACTACCCGTTGCCGCAGCGCCAGCGCCTCGCCGCAGACCGCCCCCTGTCCAGCGCGGACATCGGCGAAAAAGTCGAGGAAGGGCTGCGCGAACCCGCGCTGGGCAGCGATCTTCAGCCCACCGGTCGTATTGTCCCAAAGCTGCAAAGTGCCCATGTCGGCTTCTGACAGAATGATCGCGATATCGAGAACATCCTCCATTACTTCGGCCAGGTTATTCGTACTGACGTTGCGGACGCTGAGGTCATACAAGAGTTTTAAGGCGGCAAATTCGCCCTGTTGAGACCTCCGTCTTGTTTTCCTTTGTTTCAAGCAGTCTGTACCGAAAGTCCGGGCCAAATCCAGTCAGCTCCCATCATGCTGATTATAGGCATCTGTTCATCCTAGGCTGACCTTCGACAGCATCCAACATATTCCTCCATTGGCCGATGCGGCCCAGAAAACGCCGTTGCCGGCGTCGAATATACCGTTATCTATAACATTCCGTTTCCTTTTTTTCCTATAGGGGCGCAGGAGTTTGGGCCTGCGGGCCAAAATAGTATAGAGAGTAAGCTATCGCCCAATAATGTAAGGCAAACATACGGTGATCACATGCTGAAAAATATCCTTGTCACTCTGGCCGCGGGAGCCGCGGGCGGCCTGGCGTTCTTTTACATCCACAGCCCGCTGCCCTGGCTGCTCGGCCCCCTGGCCGCCACCATCCTCCTCGGCCGTTTCAGGCCCGGCCGCGTCTGCTGGCCGGAAGCGCTGCGCAATACCGGCCTTCTCGTCCTCGGCTACATCATGGGCCGTCCCTTCACCGCCGAAGTCGGCCGCTTCATACTCTCCCAGCTGCCGCTCATGCTCGCCATGACCGTCGTCCTCATCCTCGCCAGCCTGGCAGCCGGCTACGTCACCCACCGCCAGACAGGACTCAGCCTCGCCACCTCCGTCCTCGCCACCGTCCCCGGCGGCCTGTCCCAGATGGTTCTCCTCAGCGAGGAAATCGCCGGCGCCGACGTCGCTGTCGTCACCCTCATGCAGACGCTCAGGATGCTGTCCGTCGTCTTCACCGTCCCCTTCCTGACCATTCACGGTCTCCCGGCGGGCGCCGGAGCCGCCGCCCCGGCCGCCGCCGCCGGTCCCGCCGAAGCCCTGCCGTTTGCCGCCGCCGTCATCGCCGGCGGCCTGCTCGCGGCGCGTCTTAGGTTTCCCACCCCCTACCTTCTCGGTCCGGTGCTCGCCACCGCGCCGCTCGTCATCGCCGGTCTGCCTGCGCCCGCCGTGCCGCAGCCCCTGCTCACCGCCGCCCAGATCGCCGTAGGCGCCTACATGGGCAGCAACATCGACCTCGCCGGCCTGGTCGGCTGGCGAAAAATACTCGGCGCCACCCTCCTCAACGTCGCCGTCCTGCTCCTCGTCACCCTGCTCATCGGCTATTACCTCGCGGCCGCCATCCCCGCCAGCCCCGCCACCGCCTTTCTCAGCACCGCCCCTGGCGGCATGGCCGAGATGGGCCTCACCGCCATCCTCGTCGGCGCCGACGTATCGGTCGTCGTCGGCTACAACCTGTTCCGCGTGCTCTTCATCCTGCTCGTCATGCCGATTTTCCTCCGCCGCTGGCTGGGGGAAGGGAGAAAGCCATGAAAGTCCGCTACCGCGACACGCTCATAACCGCAAGGAGGAAAACGGAATGAAAATCAAACGGGTCGACTCCACCATCAGCACCCACAAACTCCGCGAATCAAAAGAATTTTACATGAAACACTTCGCTTTCCAGCTCGTCTTCGAAAGCGACTGGTACATCGAACTCCTCGCCCCCGGCGCGCCCGCCATCGGTGTCAGCTTCACCCTCCCGCAGCGGGAAGCGGGCGAATTCTTCAACAAGGGACTCATCATTTCCTTCGAAGTCGACGACGCCGACGCCGAGTACAACCGCCTCAAGGCCGCCGGCCTCGAGATCGTCCAGGACCTCGTCGACAAACCCTGGGGCGAACGCGGCTTTGTTGTCGACGATCCCAACGGCGTCCACCTCTACATCTACAAATCCATACCGCCGACGCCGGAATACAAAAAAATCTATGATTCCTTCAAATAAAGGCGAGGTGAAAACAATGCATTTTCAGGGCTACCGACGCCCGGACGGGTCTGTCGGCATCCGCAACCACGTCCTCGTCATCCCCTCCGTCGTGTGCGCCAACCGCGTTGCCAGGGGCATCGCCCAGCAGGTCGCCGGCGCCGTCTGGGTCGAGCACCAGCACGGCTGCGCTCAGCTCGGCGCCGACGCCGACCTCACCGCCCGCATCCTCACCGCCCACGGCGCCCACCCCAACGTCTTCGGCGTAGTCGTCGTCGGCCTCGGCTGCGAAACAATCCGCGCCCAGGACGTCGCCGCCGCCATCAGGCGGCAGTGCCCCTACAAGCCCGTCCACCTTGTCGTCATCCAGGACGAGGGCGGCTCGGTCAAAGCCACCGCCGCCGGCGCCAGCGCCGCCCGGGCGATGGTCGGCGCGGCCTCGCTGCTCGTCCGCGAACCTATTGACGCCGGCGAACTCATCCTCGGCACCGAATGCGGCGGCTCCGACGCCTGCTCGGGCATATCCGGCAACCCCGCCCTCGGCGTGGCCAGCGACCTCCTGATTGACGCCGGCGGCGCCGTCATCCTCGCCGAAACCACCGAAATAATCGGCGCCGAGCACCTCGTCGCCGCCCGGGCGGTCAATGACCAGGTCGCCAGGCGCTGCTACGAAGTCATCGAACGCTGCGAGTCCCTCGCCACCGGCATGGGCGTCGACATGCGCGGCGGCCAGCCCACCCCCGGCAACATCGAGGGCGGCCTGTCCTCCATCGAGGAAAAATCCCTCGGCTGCATCTACAAGGCCGGCTCCCGGCCCCTCAGGGACGTCATCGAATACGCCGCTCCCATCACCGGCAAAGGCCTCATCTGGATGGACACCCCCGGTCAGGACATCGAGCAGATCACCGGCATGGTCGCCGGCGGCTGTCACCTCGTTGTCTTCACCACCGGCCGGGGCACCTGCTGCGGCTCGCCCATCGCCCCCACCATCAAAGTCTCCACCACCACGCCCCTTTTCCACAAAATGAACGACAACATCGACCTTGACGCCGGCGCGATAATCACCGGCGACGAGACGGTCGACCAGGTCGGGAAGCGCATCTTCGCGGAAATGCTCGCCGTCGCCTCCGGCAAGCTCGCCAAAGCCGAAATCCTCGGCTTCAACGACTTCGCCATCAACCGCGTCGGCCCGACCATGTAACGGAAGGGGAGAAAGAAATGCGAGCGATAGTCATGAATCCCGCCGACAACGTCTGCACCGTCGTCGAAGCCGTAGAGCCGGGCGCCTCCGTCGCCGTCGACAGCGGCGACGGCCGGTTGGCCGTCACCGTCGTCGACAAAATTCCCTTCGGCCATAAATTCGCCCTCCGCGCCATCAAGCGCGGCGAGGCGGTAAAAAAATACGGCGAAACCATCGGCCTCGCCACCCGCGACATCCTGCCCGGCCAGCACGTCCATGTCCACAACCTCGAAAGCTGCCGCGGCCGCGGAGATAAGTAAACTGGGATTTTACATAAAATTGCCGGCGGACGTTGTCCGCCGGCTGTTCTGCCATAATGCCGGGTACTTTCATAGATGATGATAGATAGTTTTGTCAGAGAAAATGCCAGAGAAAATGTATGCTAATGTACGAAAATGTCAGAGGGGTGAAACCATGACCAAGATCGCGATAATCGCCGACGACCTCACCGGCGCCAACGACACCGGCGTCCAGTTCGCCAAGCAGGGCCTGGCCACCGTCGTCATCCTGGGAGCCCGCCAATTCAGCAGCGGCGCGGCTTCCGACGTTGTCGTCATCGATACCAACAGCCGCGCCCTCCCGCCCGGCGAGGCTTACGCCAAGGCGGCCGAAGCCGCGCGGCGGGTGAAGTCCGGCGGCGTCGACATCGTCTATATGAAGATCGACTCCACCCTCCGCGGCAACCTCGGACCGCAGCTCGACGCCATCATGGACGAGTGCGGCCTGAAGCTGGCGGTGGTGGCGCCGGCCTTCCCCAAGAACGGACGGATAACGGTCGGCGGGCTGCACCTTCTGAACGGCGTGCCCATTGAAGCCAGCGAGATCGCCCGCGACCCCAAGATGCCTGTCAAGGAGTCCTATATCCCGGCGCTGCTGGCGACCCAGACCAAGCGCAAGATCGGGCATCTGGGGCTGAAGGCGATGCTCGCCGAGTCGGCGAGCATCGCCGCCGAGCTGGCGCGGCTGGCCGGGGAAGGGGTGGAGGTCGTTGTCTGCGATGCCTGGCGGGACGAACAGCTGCGGGAGCTGGCCGCGGCTATCGCGGCCGGCGGCCGCGGGACGCTGTGGGTGGGGTCGGCCGGCCTGGCCGAGTATCTGCCCGCCGCCCTCGGTCTGAGCGGCGCGAAGCGTGCCGCCCCGGTCGCGGTCATCGCCGGCAGCGTTTCCAATGTCACCCGCAGCCAGGTCGCCAAGCTCAGCGAGCGGCCCGACGTCGCGTATATCATGGTCAGCCCCGCCGCCCTGCTGACGGCGGGCGGGCGGAAAACCGAGATCGAACGCTGCTGCGCCGCCGCTGAGGCCGCTATCCGGGACGGGAAAAACGCCGTGCTGGCGTCAGGCTACAGCGAGGACGTCGTGACCGCTACCCGTCAGGAGGCCAGGCAGCTCGGCCTGGACGGCCAGCAGGCCGGCGACCTCATCGCCGCCGGCCTGGGGGAGATGGGCGCACGGCTGGCCGAGGACGCGTCGCTCGGCGGGCTGGTGCTGACCGGCGGCGATATCGCCGTGGCGGTGTGCGCCGCCCTTGGGGCGACCGGCCTCAAGGTGATCCGCGAGGTGGCGACCGGCGTTCCGCTGGGCGAGCTGCAGGGCGGTCGCCGCGACGGCCTGAGGGTCGTCACCAAGGCGGGGGCGTTCGGCAGCCCGGATGTGCTGGTCGCGGCGCTCGAAGCCTTGCGGCAGTAATTTTGGCGGCTGGATTGCGAGGAAGAAATAATGACCGACAATAGGCAATACGTCCTCGTCACCGGCGGGGGGCAGGGGATCGGCCGGGCGGTTGCGCTGGCGTTCGCCGGCCGGGGCTGGGGCGTCGCGATTTTCGAACGCGACGGCGAGGCCGGGGAGGAGGCGCGGGCGGAGATTGCCGCCGCCGGGGGCGACTGTCTGCTTTACAGCGTCGATGTGAGCGACGAGCAGGCGGTGGTTGCTGCCTGCGAAGACCTCGCCGCCCGCGGCGTCAGCCTGGGCGCGCTTATCAACAACGCCGGCATATCGGGCGCGACGCCGCTCGACGCGCCGCTGGCCGCCTGGGACGCGGTGATCGCCGTCAACCTGCGCGGGCCGTACGTCGTCGTGAAGTACGCCCTGCCGCTGCTCGCGGCGGGGGCGGCGATCGTCAATATCGCCTCCACCCGCGGCCTCATGTCCGAGCCGGACTGGCACGCCTACGACGCGGCCAAGGGCGGGCTGCTGGCTCTGACCCGCTCGCTGGCCGTCACCCTGGGGGCGCGGCGCATCAGAGTGAACGCCGTCAGCCCCGGCTGGATCGACACCAGCATGCTGAAGAAAAACCGGGCGCGCCGGCCGGCGGCCCTGCGCGCCGTCGACCACGGGCAGCATCCCGCCGGCAGGGTGGGGCGGCCGGAGGATATCGCCGCCGCCTGCCTGTTCCTCGTTTCCCCGGACGCGGGCTTTATCACGGGCGCCAATTTGGTTGTCGACGGCGGTATGACGGTGAAGATGATCTACGAGGAATAGGAGAAGCTGCTTTAAAGCGGGCGCACAAAACAGCATGGCTACGAAGATGGTAATCATCAATCTGGAGCTCGGCATGCCGTCGGTCGAGCAGGCGGCCCACCGGCTGGGCGGGGAGCTCATCCGGGCCCGTGCCCAGGGGGCGAAGGCGGTCAAGATAATCCACGGCTACGGCTCCTCGGGCGTGGGCGGCAAGCTGAGGGTCGGCATCCGCGCGGCTCTGGCGGACCGCAAGCGGCGGGGCGAGATCAAGGAGGCGGTGGCGGGGGAGAACTGGAGCATTTTCGACGCCGGCGCCCGCAAGATACTCGACACTTATCCCGACCTTAACCGCGACCGCGATTTCGAGCGCGGCAACGCGGGGATAACGATCGTGCTGCTGTGAAGGGAACCGAGATTATATTTTCTAAGGAGTGCGTCAGTAATGGTCAAGATACCGAAGAACCGGCAGGATTCCGAGATGGTCGGCAATATGCCGGAGCAAGTCAGCTTCGAGCATTTGAGCGACGGCACGGAGAGTGCGCCGGCCGCGAGGCCGGCGGCCAAAAAAGAGGCGCCCAAGCCGGCCTGGGCGGAGTTTTTCACCCCCGAGTTGCAGGAGGACGTCGGCAAGGCGCTGTTGACGCTGAAGCTGAACCTCTATAAGCAGGGTATCGTCGATTTTTCGCTGAAGGTGGCGTGCGAGGAAGATAAAGTGGTGCTGAAGGCGGCGCCCAGGCAGCCGAAACAGCCCAAGCAGCGCTGACGCGCGGCGGCTGTTATCAGGCGCCGGGCAGGTGCCGCAGGCGGGTGTCTTCAAGGCGCTGCGCCTGCTCGAAGTTGACGGTGGTGGTCGGGAAGGGGATCTTTATCCCTTCCTGCTGGTAGCGGGTGTGGAGGCTTTTGAGGAATTCGTGGCGGACGAGGTGCTGGTCGGTTACGCTTTTTACCCGCAGGATGACGTTGAAGGTGATGCTGGATTCGGCGAAACCGACGTAGCGGACGACCGGGTCGAAGCTGCCGACGCCGCCTGCCGTGCCCTGGAGGATTTCCCTGGCGACGGCGACGGTGACCCGTTCCACATGATCGAGGTCGCTTTCGTAGCTGACGCCGATGGGGATGGCGACGGAGCATTCGGCGAACGGCTGGGCGTAATTGGTGATGGTGGTCGAGGCGAATTTCTGGTTGGGGATGACGATCATGTTTTCGGCGCCGGTTTTAATGGTGGTGTTGCGCCAGTTCATATCGACCACCTGACCTTCTTCGCCGGTGGACAGTTTGACGAAGTCGCCGATTTTGATCTGTTTGGCCACGAGGATGTTGATGCCGGAGAAGAGATTCGCGAGGGTGTCCTGCAGGGCCAGGGCCGCGGCGAGGCCGCCGACGCCCATGGCGGTGAGCAGCGGCGAGATCGAGACTCCGAAGGACTGGAGCAGGAACAGGATGCCGATGGCGTAAACGGCGAGGTCGATCGTCGTGACGAGGATGGAGGTGGACGCGAAGGCGGAGGTTTTGCCGAACTTTTGCTTGAGATAGCCGGAAGCGAGGCGCGCGACCAGAAGGGTCAGGGACATGATGACAAGGGAATTGAGCGCCTTTTGGAGAAACAGCAGCGCCCGCGGCGGAATGGTGAGGATTTCCATTGAGACGTACAGGCCGATGAGCATGCCGAGCAGCGTGGGGAGCCCTCTGAAGGTCTGCCGCAGGAGGGAGTAAGGGATGTCGGTCTTAGTGGCGACTATTTTGAGCAGTCTGTAAAAAACCAGCTTAATTATTATGATGCCTAACGCCATACTTACTATGTAAACAGCAAGGCGCGTTCTGAAGCCGCCGGCTATTATCTTGTTTGCTAAGTCGGTGAGTGTTTCAAACATTTTTGCCTCCTATAATATGTAAATTAAATTTACATAACAAACATAAATTCGCCAAATGAGCCTCTTTTCCCTGCCACAGCAGACTAATGACTGTGGTTTTTTGTTTGTGCGGACAGCGCTATAAGAAAAAGCCGACCGGGAAAAGCCCGGCGGCTTATTTTTTTGTAAAATATTTCCAATAAAAACAATATATGGTAAAATATGGAAAAGGAGGGCGGCAGAATGCTGGCAGGCAAGTTTGCGAGAGAAATCAAGCGACTGTGGATGCAGATCACCAATGTTTTTCCGTACGTACTTGTCTGGCGCTGGAAAAAGTGGCGCGGCGAAACGGACGGCACGGTTTTCTTTCTGCTGCTGCCCATCCACTATGTGATGTTCGCGAATATCCACCGCTGCCTGCCCGATGTCCGCATCGTGGCCGGCAACGAAAAGACCTCTCAGTATCTGAAGGCGCGCGGCATCGCCCACTTTACCGACAGACTGTACCCGGACGCGGTGATTTTTGCCGATTACAACCAAAACAGGTACCCGGTCGGGAGCATTAAGAAGATCCAGATATATCACGGGGTGGGGACAAAAAACTATTATTACGCCAAGGGCGCAAAAGAGATGCATTACCTGGCGCCGGGCCGCTATGCGGCCGAACGGCTCAGGGCGGAGGGCAAGGGAAATGTCCGGGTTGTGGGGTACCCCAAGACGGACGGCTTTTTTTCCGGACGCCTGGCGAAGGAAGATATCTGCCGCAGGCTGGGCGCCGATCCGGGGAGAAAGACGCTGCTCTACACGCCCACCTGGGGGAGCGCCAGCACCGCGCCGGTATTATACAGGGAGCTCAGCCTGCTGGGCGAAAAATACAATGTGATCGCCAAGCTGCACGACCACTCCCCCGAGGAGTGGCGCGTCCTGTACCGCAGCCTGCCCAACGTCATATTCTGCGAGGACGCCGACCCGACCCCCTGCCAGTATATCGCCGACCTGCTGATCAGCGATTTCAGCAATAGCATCTTCGAATACGCCCAGCTCAAGCGGCCGGTGATCGCCTACGGCGTCAGCGACGGGACGCTGCGCGAGAACGCGACCGACCCCCGGTGGTGGGATATAACCTGCCGGGCGGCCACGCCGGGCGAGCTGGAAGAGAAAATCGCCGAACTGCTGGCGGGCGGCTGGCAGCCGAGCGAATATTACCTGCGGCTGGTAGCGGATATTTTCGCCTACAGCGACGGGCGGTGCGCCCAGCGGGCGGCCATGGCGATCGAGAGCATCGCCGGCCGCAGCGCCGCCGTGGCGGGGCGGGAATACGGCCGGGACGCGGAACTGAGACCGCCGCTCGGCGAGGGCGCGGCGACCCTCAAGCCCCGGCAGTGACGAACGCGCGCAAAGACGCATTGTCCACGGCCGGGGTTTGGGTTAGATAGCGGAGGCGCCGGGTATTGCGGCGTCTCCGCTTTTTGGCTTTATTCGCCGCGCAGTTCGTCGGCGAAGACGGTGTTGTCGACCTCCCAGCGCTTGAGGCGGCAGTAGGCCCAGGGCGTGTAGAGGCCGAAGGTTATGAAGGTAAGGACCATGATGAGCAGCCAGTGACCGAGCAGGCCGAGGCCGCTGCCGACGAACGCCTGTTGCCGGCCGCCGACGTAGGTGTTGGCGGCGATCCACCGCTGCTGGGCGGAATAGGCCCACGGGAAGAAGAGGCCGAAGGTGACGATGCTGACGAGGGATGTCCAGACGAACAGCCAGAAATAGCCCAACCCCGAACCGCGGAACTCGAATTTCGACATATGATGCCCTCCCGAGAATAAATGCGCTATTATCGTTAATTCGCTAATAGCCGGTCGCGCGCCTGCGCGCCCTCCAAATAAACGAGCCCTGGCGACAGAACAAGCCCTTCACCGTGACATACGGAAAAAATTGTCTTTTTTGCGGGGGAAAAGGCAATTTTTAATGGAAATCCAATAATCTTTTGCGATAATGAGAATGAGTTATGCCGTAGGAGGATGAAGATGAGCATAGCGGCCATTTCCGGCTGTAGTTGGATCTCGCAGGAGCAGACGCAGCAGCAGAGCAATAATTCCGCCGCCAACAGCACGGGCGGCGGCGCAACGCGGATAGGCGCCAGCGCGGGCGCAGCGGCGATACTGGAACTGTCCGGGGCGGCGCAGAGCGCGGCGGCGCAAGGCGGGGGGAGCAGCGCAGCAGCCGGCGGCACATGCCCGCAGGGCAACGCCGAATGCACGGGGTGCGGCCAATGCGGCAAGATCACCGGCAGCAGCAGCGGCAGCAGTCTGAACGGAAGCGCGGCGAATGCCCAGACAACCGCGACCGCCGATTATCAGACGATTACCGCGATCAACGCGTACCAAAACGCTTCCCGTTACGTGTGATACATGAAAATAGACTTTGCTGGCCCCCCGGCGCTCCCGTCGGGGGGCTTTTCAGCGTGGGCAGAGAAATGACAGACAGATGACGGAGAAGCGGCGGAAGAATGGCAGGGAAGCGCCGGAGAAAGGGCAGAGAAACGCCTGAAAAATGAGAGAGAAGGGGTAGAGGATGAGAACTCCCGGCCGGGAGGCCAGGGGTTTGCCGTGCGGGGGAAGGGTGCCAGCGGTTCTGGAGTGGTGGTGCTGGCGATGATACAAAAGAACCGTCCCCTTGTATCTGCCGCCGTTGGCGTCGGTAACGAGAGTCAGACGGAGTGTACTTTTTGTTTTCCCAACACATAGGCAGAATTGCTGTTTCACTCTTATAGAAACCAATACATTATTTGATGAAAGTGGGTTATCTATATCTAGTATTTTTCATTGCAAGAGAAAGGACAAAACCACAAATTGGCGAAATATCAAATATAACTAAGTTTCAAGCAGGAGAAAGCAACCAAAATACGGAACGTGTGTTTGCATGGGCTTTTGAAGTAGTGTATATGAGATAATTCTCTAAATAAGGATGAATAATAATGAATCTATTTCCTGTTATTTCTCTTTTTAGTGGTGCTATGGGATTGGATCTTGGACTTGAAGCAGCGGGTCTAAATGTGCGTGTATCTACTGACTTTGACCCATTTTGCTGCAAGACAATGCAAATTAACGGTCGAAATTTTGTTCCAGGAGATATTCGCAAGCTTATCGCGTATGATCCTGAGTGTTCTTTTCTTATGCGAAAAGCTGATTTATTACCCGGAGAAGCGTTTTTAGTTGTAGGTGGCCCCCCCTGCCAACCCTTTAGTACGGCTGGCAAGAGACTTGCAATTGCCGACCCGCGTGGTAGTTTATTTCGCGAATTTTGCTATGCAGTGAGAAAGGTTCGCCCACGATTTTTTGTAATGGAGAATGTTAAGGGAATACTATCAGCGGCACTACAACCAATTAGGAACGGAAGTAAGCCGACTTGCGAGGAAGAGTTGCCGGGTTCCGTCTTTAATGTTATTAAGAATGAGTTTGCCGAATTGGGCTATAAGGTTACTTATGGGATTCTCGATGCAGTTCACTATGGCGTTCCCCAATTTCGGGAGCGATTAATAATAATCGGCTCACGTGACCATGAAGACATATTTCTTCCCGTGCCCACGCATTTCCCAATGCACCAAAACCGAGCTTATAGATGGAGGACTCTTTTTGAAGCAATTGGTGATTTAGAAAACTCCGCCGGAGTGTGCGGTTCCTTTTCAAAAGACCGATTAAGCTATTTACGACTAGTACCACCTGGTGGGAACTGGCGTAGCTTACCAGAAGATGTTAGGTCAGAAGCAATGGGAGGAGCCTTCAATTCTGGAGGAGGCAAAGTTGGCTTTTATCGTAGATTGGACTATAATCAACCTTCGCCAACTTTAATTACTAGTCCTGTCCAAAAAGCAACTATGTTATGTCATCCGGTTCATGACCGGCCTCTTTCTGTGAGAGAATACGCTAGGATTCAACAATTTCCTGATGATTGGGAAATTGCCGGAAGTATCACAGACTGCTATAGGCAAATTGGAAATGCAGTACCAATTGGATTGGGTAAAGCAATTGGTGAAGCGATAGTAGCAACCGCAACAGGTGCTACTTTATCGAAGGTAAAACGTTTTAGAGGTACATCTGTTCATTCTGATTTGTTTGGGGGGCTGGTTGTTGGTGATTAATCCGGTTGAACTTGAAATAATTATTGAGAATTTATTAGATAACTTCTATTCTCGCCGTATTTCTGGATTAAATGGACTGGATTTAAATAAGGCGTTAAAGCGAAAAAATCCATATCTTTATCGAGCGGTCGGCGTTAATAAGGCCTCTGAGATAGTGGAGGGAATGCTACTCGCATACACTTCATCATCAGATGAGGGTATTTTTGGTGACGCTTTTTTTGAGCCTTTAGCTAAGTCTGTAAGTGGCGGTGTTGTTTCTCCATCTGAAGGCGTGGATGTGGCCATCGAGACAGACATAAAATATATGGCAGTTGCAGTGAAATCTGGGCCTTCGGTATTTAATGCTCAGAGTAGACGCCGACAAGTTGACGAATTTAAAAAACTTAAGGCCCGCTTGCTTAAACTTCAAAAGCTATTTGATCCCGTTGTTGGTTATAGCTATGGCAAGAAGAAGCAAAAAGAGGGTTCAGCTGCTGCAGCCGATTTTAGAGAACTCGCAGGGCAGGCATTTTGGACAGAGTTAACAGGCGACCCAGACTTCTATTTAAAAATCATTCGATTAATGAAAAATAAACCGCAACAACATGCTTTAGAGTATAAAGTTGCATGGGACACAGCAGTTAACCGCTTTACAGCAGCATTTATCAAGGATTTTTGTAATGAAGAAGGACAAATTCTGTGGGAAAAAGTAGTCGAGTTTAATAGTGGGAAATAGTATCATTATTAAGTACACAAAAGCAAATAAGTAAAATGTAAGCTGGCGTTTTTCCCGTCCGCTTACATATTTTCAAGACTTCGATAGAGGGACGGCGATAGACAGGGAACTAAGTTTAGGGGACAAGTGACTAGAAGAAAATAAGTAAAAGTGGTGCATAAGCCTGTTTATATATACTATTGCTCAAAACATTGAACAGTGGACACATTGTAACGCAATTTGGCATATTTTCCGCAGGGGCGCAGACGGACGGCGACTTTGTGGAGGGCGAATACGCGCCGTTGGCGAAGCAGAGCAGCGCCGCCACACGCGAGGCCATGGACGGCCGAGCGAGGAGTCTACTGACACGGATGTCAGTTGACGACGGTGTTCGCGGGAGCGCGGCGCGAGCTTACGGCGCGTTCGCATGGAGCATCGGAGCCGGAGTTTGCGGCCCTGCGGGGAACGGAATAAATTAATCAGGCAAATGCCCGGCTGTTCAGATAGAGCGGCCGGGCTGATTTTATGGCGGAAAATAAACAATTTGGTAATAGATTGGCGGGATAAATGCATTTTGTGTCGAAAAACACCAAAATAGGAAAAACGAGGAATGGGCTGGCGGCGATTGCGCTTGAGCCGGCGGGAGGTTTGCGGATGGGACTGAAAAGGTATTTTAGGTATTGGTTAAAGGTTTTTGTGTGCGTGTGGCTTTTGACGGGCTGGGGCGGCCAGAGCGCGTGGGGCGCGGATGCGGAGTCTTTTAAGACGCCGGAGTATAACGCGAGCACGGGCCTGACGCTGATAAACGCGGCGAATGCGTATGCGCTGGGGTATACGGGCCGGGGGATTACGCTGGGCGTTTGCGACGATTATGTGCAGTTTTATCATGCGGAGTTTGCGGGCAAGAGTTATTTGGTGTATGTCGGCGGTCCTCCGCAAGGCTACGACTGGGTTGAGAACAATCATGGCACGCATGTGGCCGGTATCATGGCCGCCGTCAAGAATAACGCGGGGATGCATGGCTTGGCTTTCGACGCGAATCTTTTGTCGGGAAACTTTCAGACTACTGAATCCTCGTATGACGGGTTTAACCGGAATGCCAGCGTGCGGGTAATCAACAATAGCTGGGGTGTGGGTTTTTATATAGATTCGATCGCCGAAGGCAAAAACAGCTTCCTGACGTTTTTTAATAACAGGTCTGACGATTATGCTATTTTGCGGGAGAGCATCGTCAGTTACGACAAGGTACTGGTTTTTTCGGCGAGCAATGCCGGCCATACGACACCGGGCGCCGTATCGCTGCTGCCGTATATGTATTCGGATACGGCGGGCAATTTTATCAACGTGATCGCTTTGAACAGCGGCGCTTTTACCGCTAACGCCGCTTCGGCGGGGACGAACGCGGTGGCGATATTCAGCGATTTGAGCAAGTATGTGGAGGAGAACAGTATTTCCGCGCCGGGGTGGAATATTAATTCGGCCAATGCCGGCAACGGCGGCTATGTGCTGATGTCGGGGACTTCGATGGCGGCGCCTTACGTTACCGCCGGGGCGGGCCTGGTGCAGCAGGCGTTTCCTTATATGACCGGCCGCCAGATCGTGGATACGGTGCTGTCGACGGCCAACAATAGTTTTACGCTGCCGAAATTTACCCTTACGCTGCAGGAAGATTACCTCAATCCCAAGGTGATCAATCCGGATACGAAGATTGTTTCCAAAGTCAATTTGTTTTATTTCGGCGCCAAGCCGGCCATGGCGGCGGAGATCGAGAACGATTTGCGGGCGTATTACAGCGCGAACAGCGCGTTTCTTAGCAGTCAATACGGGCTGACGACGGTCGATCAGTTTCTGGCGGTGACGCAGAATGTTTATGGCAATACGCCGCGGGAGATGGTTTTCGGGCAAGGCCTGCTGGACGCGGGCAAGGCGGTGAAGGGGCCGGCGCTGCTGAACGCCCGGCGGCTGGAGGCGAGCAGCTACAGCCCGGCGACGGCTTACGGAAGAAACCAGGCGCTGTATAAGATCAATACGCAGGGGTATGACAGCGTGTGGAGCAATAATATCGCCGAGAAGCGCGTCGGTCTGCTGGCGGCGGGCAGCGCTTATGAGGATTTGCGCAATATTTACGCTTATTATAAGCAGGGCGATGTGATCAACGGTTTTACTCAGGGACAGGATTATATCGACGAGTATAACGCCAAGGCGGCGGCCAGCGGCCTGCAGGATTTGCCGGTGGGGCTTTATAAGGAGGGGGCCGGTACGCTGGCGCTGACGGGCGCTAATACGTACCAGGGCAGCAGCGTGGCGGCCGGCGGGGTTTTGCAGATCGACGGCTCGGTGGCCGGGGACGCTTATAGTGTGGCGGACGGGACGATCGCCGGGGCCGGGACGATAACGGGCAATCTGAATAACTTATCGGTGGTGCGGGCCGGCAGCTACGGCGCGCCGGGGACGCTGCGGGTGGGCGGCAATCTGGTGAGCAGCGGCCAGTTCGCGGTGGCGGTGGCGAATAATGTCGCCGGCAAGGTCGCGGTGACCGGCACGGCCAATGTCGAGGGCTCGAGTTTTAAGGCGGTGTCCGGCAGCGTTTATCGCCCGGACGGCGTTTATACGGTGCTGACGGCCGG
The DNA here is from genome assembly GCA_031460455.1 of Sporomusaceae bacterium. Taxonomy (NCBI): domain Bacteria; kingdom Bacillati; phylum Bacillota; class Negativicutes; order Selenomonadales; family Sporomusaceae; species Sporomusaceae bacterium. Next base: position 82,262 of record JAVKTQ010000004.1, on the reverse strand, counting down.
CGGCGGTATCAGCGGCAATTTTGTTTCGTCGGCGTTTACGGGGATGCTGAGCGCTGCGGGTTCGCATGACGGCGCGACGGCATCGATGAGTCTGACGCGCGAGAATAATGTCGTTTCGCCCAGCCAGCGGCAGCAGGGTACGTATACGCAGATGAGCGATATGTATGACGCGCTTGCCGGGACGGCGGCGCAGCGGCAGATGGACGCGTTGTTCAGTTTGGACGCCGCGGCCGCGGGGACGGCGCTGACGGAGATTTACGGCGGGGCTCAGCTGAACCAGGCGGCGATGATTCAGCGCAGCACGATGATGGGCGGCGCTCTGTCGGCGCGACTGAGCCAGGCCAAGCAAAGCTATAATGTCGCGGTGGAGATTCCGATACCCGGTTTTGCCGCGAGCGATTTGACGGTGAAGACGGTTATTCCGCTACAGCTTGACGCGCAGAACAGCTGGTGGATGAAGCTGAGCCGCAATGGCGGCGCTTTGAACGCTTACGCGGAGATTCCGGAGCTGAAATCGCAGAGCTTCGGGATGACGGTGGGGCGGGACTGGAAGAGCGCGGCGCACTGGCGGACGGGCTGGCTGTTCGCTTATGAGAAGAGCGATGTTACGTCTTCGGCGGCGAGAAGCAAGATTTACGATTACCGGCTGGGGGTGTACGGCGGCTATAGCAAGGATGCTTTCGATTTGCAGACGTTTCTCGCCTACGGGCAGCAGAACAACGCGGCGACCCGCTATTTGCAGCAGCTGGGGCTGACGGCGGACAGCCGCTATAACAGCAATACGCTGAGTTTGGGCATCGAGGCGAAGTATAATCTGCAGCACGGGAAGGAGACGGCTTGGCAGCTGAGCCCTTACGCCGGCCTGGAGGTGACCCGCTACAGCCAGAATAGCTATGGCGAGAGCGGCGCGGGCGTGTATAACCAGGAGGCGGACGGCCTGACGAATACTTATAGCGCGGGGGAAATCGGCCTGGAGCTGAAGCGTTCCCTGGACAAGGGATATTATACTTTCAATGTGGGCTATAAGAAGATTTTCGGCGGCTATAATCCGGAGATGACGGTGGCGTATAGCGGCAATCCCGGAGAGAAGCTGAAGATCGGCGGCAGCCGGCAGGACAGGGAGTTTTTGACCTGGGGCCTGGAGGCGGAGGGGCGCATGGGCCCTGTCTGGACGATAAGCGGCCGGGTGGGCGGCGAGATGGGCAGCCACAGCCGCTACTGGAACGCGTCGGTCATGGTCAGGCGGGTGTGGTAGGAGAGGATCAGGCGCTGCCGCAGGCCGATGAGCGGAGGGGTGTGCGGCAGGGAGCTTTCGTGGTACAATACGTGTACGGAATATGAGGCGCTGCCGGGTTTGCCAACGGCGACAGGGGAGGGTAAGAAGGTGGAAACGACGACGATGATTCAGATTGCTCTTCTGGCGGTCGCGGTTGTGGCCGGTATCTTTTCGGTGGTGTGCGTGAAGAAGTACCACAGCCAGTATGTGGAGGGCTGTATCTTCGCCGGGATAGTGGCAATCGGGCTGGCGATCATGATCGGCATCGGGTAGAACCTCAGGCGACAAACAAAGCCCCGTCAGGCGCTACGGACGCCGGACGGGGCTTTTTGGCAGGCGATTTATGCGTTGGGGGGATCGATGCGCAGGCCCATGAGGCATAGGGCGAAAAAGACGCCGTTACAGCAGAAGTCTCCGGTGATCAGCCCCTCGTGCATGCTATGCGGATACCGAAGCCCCGGCGGGTTATTCGCCGGGGCTTTTATCGTGTCAGCATTTGTTTTTGTCTTCGAGGAAGCAGGCGACGACGGCTTCGCCGGCGTGGGCGACGATGTCGGCGCCGAGGGCGGCGAGGAGTTTTTCGTCGTTTTTGAGGGCGCGGATTTTTTCGGCGGCGGCGCTGTCGCCGGCTTTGCGGGCGGTCTGTTCGAGGAGCCAGGCGGCAACGATGGCTTCGGCGCTGGCGGCGGTGATGTTGAGTTTGCTGAGGAGGTGGTGGGCGTCATTGCCGTAGGATTCGCGCCGCCAGCTCTCTAACTCGCTTTTGATGGCTTCGGTGGTGGGGCGGCGTTTGTGCTCGGGGAAGTACATGTTGGCGCCGAGGAGGCCGATGACGGCGAAGGCGACGGTGTAGTGGTAGTCGCAGGCTTCTTTGAGATGGCGGGGGCCGTCGGCGAGGAGCCGCAGGGCAGGGTGGCGGGCGCAGAGGGGGCTCAGGCCGGATATAGCCTGGCGGCGGCCGGCGGCGAGGAAGCTGCGGGCGGCGTCGCGGTCTTTTTGGGTGCAGGGGAGGAAGCGGTAGGTGAGCCAGTCGCGGATGTTCATAGGTACCTCCAGGCGTGTGCCGGGTTTATTGCGCCTCGGGCTGGGGCGGTTTGATCGGCCCGCGGATGAAGTAGCTGCCTTGGGCTTTGACGAGCAGCCGCTGCCGTTTGTCGCGGATTTCCGCCTCGGTGATGATGGTGTCTTTGCCTTTGTGGATGATCCGCCCCGACGCGGTGAGGATGTTGCCTTTTTTGGCGTTGGTGATGAACCTGATGCTGATGTCGCTGGTGACGACGAGGTTGCCGGTGGTCAGGCCCGCGATGCCCATGACCGAATCGACGAGGGTGAAGAGCGAGCCGCCGTGGACGAAGCCGTAGACGTTGGTGTGTATGTCGCCGCCGACCGGCATGGTGAGCGTGACTTCGCCTACGTCGAGGGCGGATATGCGGATATCCATCAGCGACGAGAGCGGGTTGTCGCGGAAGATTTCGCCGATACGCTCGGTTAACCAGTTTTCCATTGGTACCTCCGGTTATATGAAAAGCTTGCCGATGTTATATGACAGCAGTCCCAATAGCACCGACAGGAGGATGCTGCCGTAGACGCTGGCGATGGCGACCGACCAGTTGCGCATTTCCTGGTAGATGGTGATGACGGTGGCGAGGCAGGGGATGTAGGTCATGTAGACGACGAGGAAGGTGAAGGCGGCTAAGGGGGAGATGTGGCTGGTGAGGACGGTGGCGAGGCCGCCGTCGCCGGTGGTCTGGTAGATGACGCCGAGGGTGGTGAGGGCTGATTCCTTGGCGGGGATGCCGGCGATGAGGGCGACGATGAGCTGCCAGTTGAGCCCGAAGAGGGCGCCGACCGGCTCGAGGGCGAGGCCGATGCGGGCGAGGTAGGTGCCTTCGAAGGGGCCGGCGGGGAAGGAGGAGAGGTACCAGACGAGGACGGAGGAGAGGATTATGACGTTGCGGATGCGCTTTAGGAAGTGGAGGGTGCGGACGCCGGTGTCGAGGAGGAGGTGCTTCCAGTCGGGGAGGTGGTAGACGGGGACTTCGGAGAGGAAGGGGGAGGCTTCGTCGTCGGCGGTGACGAAGAAGCGGGCGACGAAGCCGACGGTGGCCATCATGGCGACGCTGATGGCGAGCAGGCCGAGCATGACGAGGGTGGCGTGGCCGGAGGGGAAGAAGGCGGAGACCATGAAGACCATGACGCCGAGACGGGCGGAGCAGGGGGCGTAGGAGCTGGCGAGGACGGCGACGAGGCGGTCGTAGCGGCTGGTGAGGATGCGCGAGGCGAGGATGCCGCTGACGTTGCAGCTGTAGCCGGCGACGAGGGGGATGAAGATTTTGCCGTTGAGGCCGATGGCGCTCATGACGCGGTCCATGAGGAAGGCGACGCGGACGATGTAGCCGGTGTCCTGGATGATGTGGTAGACGAGGAAGAACATGGCGATCTGGGGGAGGAAGCCGAGGGTGGCGCCGAGGCCGCTTAATAGGCCGTCGCTGACGAGACTGACGGCGAGCTCGGGGACGCCCCAGGCGGGCAGGTAGGTGCGGGCGGCTTCGGTGAGCCAGTCGAAGGCGGCGCCGATGAGGTCGGACAGCGGCCGGCTGACGGAGAAGGTGAGGTAAAAGAGGGCGGCGAAGACGACGAGCATGATGGGGACGCCCCAGATGCGGTGGAGCGCCCAGTGGTCGAGCTTGTCGGTGACGGATTCGGTGGGGTGGTGGACGAGGCACTGGTCGGCGAGGGCGGCGGCGGCGGCGTAGCGGGCGTTGATTATTTCGACCTGGAGTTCTTCGTCGGCTTCTTCGACGGCTTCGACGGCGCGCCAACGGGCGAGGCCGGTGCGGTCGCTTTCGGCAGCGACGGCGGCGATGGCGGCTTCGACGACGGGAGGATAGGGGACGGCGTAGGCGGGGGCGGCTGCGCGGTCGGCGACGGCGAAGAGGGCTTGATATAAAGCGGCGGCGTCCAGTTGTCCTGTCGCCACCGCGGGGATTACCGGTATGCCTAGCAGCGCGGCTAGCCTAGCGTGGTCGATGACCATGCCGTGTTCGTCGGCGGCGTCGATTTTGTTGAGGACGACGACGACCCGGCCGTAGCGCTCGAGGGCTTCGAGGGCCAGGTAGAGGTTGCGCTGGAGGTTGAGGGCGTCGATGATGACGAGGACGACGTCGGGCGGGTCGGCGCGGAGGTGCTTGTCCACGAGCGTTTCGGCCCGCGAGGCGTGGCCGAAACCGTAGACGCCGGGCAGGTCGGTGAAGCTGACCTCGCGGCCGCCGTAGGCGACTTTGGTGGTGCAGGCTTCGGTGGTTTTGCCGCACCAGTTGCCGATGAGCTGGGCCGCGCCGGTGAGGGCGTTGAAGAGGGAGCTTTTGCCGACGTTGGGGTTGCCGACGAGGTCGACGGACAGGGATTTTTTGGTCATATCAGCCTTCCTTGACGACGGCGATGTTTTTGGCTTCTTCCTGGCGGAGGGCAAGTTTGGCGCCGCGGACGGCGATCTCGACCGGGTCGGCCAGGGGGGCGCGGCGGAGCACTTCGATGGGGGTGCCGGGGGTGATGCCCATTTGCAGCAGGCGCAGGCGCGCTTTGCCTTTGCCGATTATGCGGGTGACTTTGAGGGCGTCTTTTTCTGCTGCCATGTCGAGGGTTATTTCGACGCTCATCGGTTGCCTCCCCAAATGAAAAACATTATCAATATCTTACATTAATATTATACCGCAAATGCGGGTTAGGATAAATGGGGGACGGAAAAATTTTTCACGGGCGGGATATCAGGCGGAGCGTGGACTGGTGGTGATGGGAGGCGCGGGGGCGCGGGGGGATGGCGGGGGGGATTTGCCCGGCCGGGGGAATGATAGGCGCCGGTAGGCCGGGGGTGAGCGGCGCTGGGGGCGCGGGGGGCGAGGTGGGGGGAAGCGCCGGTAGGCCGGGGGGGAGCGGCGCGGGCATAAGGGAGGCCAGGGGAGCCGCGGGGAGGCGGCCCAGGGAGGAATCGGCGGGGCGGACCAGGAATAATATAGGGCATACCGGCGGCTATTGTCGCCCGGTGTGAATATTGTCGGCCTACAGGCGGGGGAAAAATGCAGGGTAAAAATGTTGTTTTCGTCGAGCTGGTGCTGTTTTCCGTCGCCTTCATCTGGGGGATTCATGCTGCGATTATGAAGCTCGGGCTGGTGGCTTTGCCGCCGGTGCCGTATAACGCCCTGCGCCTGCTGCTGGCGACGGCGGTGGCCTGGGCGGTGGTGTTCGCGACCGGGACTTACCGCCCGCTGGCCGGGGAGGACGTGAAGCCGATGGTGCTGGTCAGCCTGGCGGGGTTTTTCGTGTTCCAGCTGGGGTTCGCCGCCGGGGTGGAAAAGACGACCGCCGGCAACGCTTCGCTGATGACGTGCCTGCTGCCGGTGAGTGTGGCGATTATCAACCGCCTGTGGCGGATCGAGCCGCTGACCGGCCGGATGGCGCTGGGGATCGCGGCGTCGCTGGCGGGGGTGGTGCTGATCGTGCTGGGTTCGGGCAAGGAGGTGAGCCTGGAGAGCCGGCACTGGCAGGGAGCGCTGCTGCTGTTGGGCGCCCAGATGGGCTACGGGTATTATACCGTTTTTTCGCGGCGGCTGCTGACGAGGTATTCGGCTTATCAGGTGACGGCGGTGGTTGTGTCGATTTCGGCGCTGCTGTTCGCGCTGATCGCCCTGCCCGAGCTGGCGGCCATCCGCTGGGGCGACGTGCCGCGGGTGGCGTGGCTGAGTCTGGCCTATTCGGGCGTGTTCGCGATATGCGTGGGCAATTTCCTGTGGGTGTGGGGCGTGGGCAGGATCGGCAGCGCGCGGACTTCGCTTTTTAACAATATTTCGCCGGTTTTCGCGGTGGCGGCTGGATATTATCTCCTCGGCGAGGAGTTCGGGCTGATGCAGCTGGCGGGCGCGGCGGTGATTTTCTGGGGCCTGTATTTCGCCCGCACCAAGCCGGTGGCGCGGGAAGACTGATTACGGAGGCTGGGAATGCTGTACGATACTCATATGCACACTACTTTTTCGACCGATTCGCGGATGACGATCGAGGCGGCGGCGGCCAGGGGCCGCGAGCTGGGGATGGGCATCATCGTGACCGAGCACCTCGACCTGGATTATCCCAAGCCGAAGGCGTTTATTTTCGATACGGACGAGTATTTCCGCGCGTACGGCGACTGGCGCAGCGATACGCTGCTGCTGGGGATCGAGATCGGGATGCGCGCCGACCTTGTGCGGGAGAACGCCGCGGCGGTCGCCGGGCACCCGTTCGATTTCGTGATCGGTTCGATCCATGTTATCGACCATATCGATATTTACCAGGAGGATTTTTATCTCAACCGCACCAAGGCGGAGGTGTATGGCCAGTATTTCGGGCAGATGGCCGATTGCCTGGGATGCTACGATTTTATCGACAGCCTGGGGCATATCGATTATATCGCCCGCTACGCGCGGTTCGACGACCCTGAGCTGCATTACGGGGAGTTCGCGGCCGCCCTGGACGCGGTGCTGGGCCGGGTGGCGGAGCGGGAGAAGGCTTTGGAGATCAACACGCGTCGCATGGGCGACGCCGATGTTGTGGCGGCGCTGCTGCCTATTTACCACCGTTTCCGCCAGTTGGGCGGGAAGCTGGTGACGATCGGTTCGGATGCGCACCGGCCGGAGGAGATCGGCAAGCATTTTGCGGTGGCGACCGATATGGCGGCGGCGTGCGGGCTGAGGCCGGTGTATTATGTAAATCGTAAACCTGAATATGTGAAGCTTTAACAAACGAGGCTGCCTAGAAAGACTAGGCAGCCTCGAGTTTTTCTTACAATGGATTGTGCAGGCCGTTCAGAAGCCTCCAGATGCTAGGCGGCCCGAGGACGCGCAGCGACGCGTACTCGGGCGTACGCTAGCAAGCGCCCGCAGGGCCAACAACGCAGATGGGGGCTTATCAACGGCCGCTACTGAAGTTTGGCGACCAGGCCTTGGATGAAGGGGTATTGGTAGTGTTCCCCGTTCAGGGCCTTGAAGGCGGCGATGAGCGAGGTGACGACGAGGACGAGGCCGAGGACGGCGAGGACGGGGATGAGCAGGAAGCCGATGAGGACGGTGCACAGTAGGCCGACGACCAGCCCGGCGACGAGGAGGGCGAGGTGGGCGACGAGCGCCTGGCGGGCGTGTTCGTAGACGAAGGGGTCGTCTTTTTTGAGCAGGAAGATGAGAAGCGGCGCGATGATGAATCCCAGGCCGCCGAAGAAGTAGGCGAGGTGGGCGATGATGGCCAGCAGTTTCTGCTCGCCGGTGACGGTGTCCATGGGCATCCCTCCTGTTGTTATTGTAGCCGATAAGGGCGTTTGCTACAATATATGCTTTTGGCGGCCCGGCGACGCCTGGCGCGGAGGAAACGCCGCCGGGGACGGAGAATTTGATGAGGAAGGATTAGGCCGTTCAGAAAGCCCCAGATGCACGTCCTGTTTACCCAAACATTGTCAGCGCATCTTGTTCGTAGGCGATAACAGCTACGAACGATGTGCGGGGCGCACCGGAGGTTGCCACCACCGTTTCCTCCGCGACAACGGCTATATGCATTGTTTGCACAGGATCTGTTTAACAGCATCGCGCGTACACGGGCGTACGCCGAGGATGGCAACCGAGGAGCAAGTGCGCCACTCTTAGCGCTTCAGCGGTTAGAGTGGCGGCCTGCCCCTTGCGGGTGCGCCGCAGATGGGGCTTTATCAACGGCCGAAGTGGAGGTGGATATGATGGAGTTGCTTGAGGCGATTAAAGGAAGGCGGAGCATTCGCAGGTTCAAGCCGGAGCCGGTGCCGCGCGCGCTGCTGGAACGGCTGATCGGCGAGGCGCTGTGGGCGCCGTCGGCGATGAATACGCAGCCGTGGCGTTTTTTCGTGCTGACGGGAGCGAAGAAGGACGAGCTGGTGGCGATCGCCGGCAAGAGCATCGCCCAGCTGGATACGCGGCTGAAGGCGTTGTTCAAGGAGAATATGCGCACCCTCGTGCACGGTTATTTCAAGGATTTCGGCGGTGCGCCGGCGGTGGTGGTGGCGCTGGCCAAAGTGCCGGAAACGGAAGGGTATATGGACGGCAGTTTCCAGTCGGCGGCGGCGGCGTTTTATAATTTTCAACTGCTCGCCCACGAGGCGGGACTGGGAACGTGTTGGATGACGGGGCCGTTGTGGGTGGAGGGCGAGCTGCTCGAGTTCCTCGGCCACCGGGAAGGCTGGCGGCTGCTGGCCTTGACGCCGGTGGGCTGGCCCGACCAGACGCCGCCGGTGCCGCCCAGGAAGCATACGGATATTTTCTGGCTGGAATAGGAAAAAAGAAGGGCTTGCAGATTGCGCTGCAAGCCTTTGCTTTTTGTATCAGGCGTATTTTCTCGCTGTCCGGGCGCCAATGTTGTTAAGCAGTTTGGCGGCGACGACCGGGTGCCGGAGTTTGAGGCGCTCCAGCGCGTTGCGCGGCAGGATGAGGAGGTCGGTGTCGGTCTGGGCGACGACGGTGGCGTTATGCCGCGCGTGGGCGACGAAGGTTTTTTCGCCGTAAGCTTGGCCGGGGCGGAGAATCGTCTGGCGGCGGCCGGCGAACTGGCTGCGTACGACCAGTGCGCCGGCTACGACGACGAAGATTTCGTCGCTTATGTCGTCGGGGTAGACGGCCGTATCGCCCTGATCGAAGGAGACGATGTGGCCGGCATGGGCGCAGATGCTGGCCTCCGCTTCGGACAGGCCGCGGAAGATCCCGACCGTGGTTTCCGGGGGCTGGCCGAGTTTTTCGCCGATGATCCGCCACAACGCTGCTTCGTCGGTAAGTTGTTTGTTGATGAAGCGGGCGGAGGCGCGGGGGAATTGGCGCGCGAACCAGGCGGCCGATTCAGCGGAAGCGGGCCATTGGCCGGCGACTTCGCCGAACGGCGAGCGAACGCGGCGGAGATGACCGATGTCGTCGAGCAGGGTAACGAACGGAACCATGCAGCCGTAGTCGGGTACGAAGAAGTTGCTTTTGTAGCGCCGGGCGCCGAGGTGTTCGTGCATGGCTACCAGCGACGGAGCGCCGCCGCTGAAATGGAAGAGTACGCCTTGGCTGCGGCAGGCCTGATAATAATGGGTGCAGAGCAAGTGGTGGGCCCGCGATTTACGGTAGTGAGAGGCGATCATTCCTTTGGAGGCGAAGGAGAGGGGATGCGAGGCCCCGTCACCGGACCGGAATTCATGGAACATGTCCATCGCCATGGGCGCGACCAGTTCCGGCGGGAAATCGCCGCTAAGGCCGATGTGAAGGCGGACGGTGCCTACAAATTCTCCTCCGGACCGGGCGTAGAAGAGGAGACCCCAGTCGTCCATGTCGTCGTACAGCAGCCTGCGCCGGTGGTTGACGCGGGATATCCGCCGCCCCATCTCCTCAACATATATTTGGTAGCGGAGACGGTATACTTTTTCTTTTTCTTTGGCGGTTGTGGCCAGGCCGATATGTATTTGGTCCGTTATGCGATGTTCGCACAGAGAGCGCTGGGGTTCCGGCCGCGGCAGAAGCTGTTTCATGCGACGGGTCACGCCCTTTCACCTATTGTTGACGGTATGCTCTCCCCATAATATGACAAAAATTTCAATTATATGCCAATATTTTACTCTATATTGCATTAAATGTCAAAATAGTGGATTATTGGATAAAAATCGACAAATTGACAAAAAAGGAAAAGAGCCGCCGTAGGCTCTTGTTTTCGGAATAGTTCATAATATTTTGCGAATTGGACAATTGTAGTTCGTTGGGGTGGCCGGAGAAGGATAAAGAGGTGGCTTTAGGTGCGCCGGAAGACGACGGAGAAGGTCGTCCCGCAAGGGCCGGTGTCGATATGGATCTTGGCCCGGTGGCGGTTGGCGATGCTGTAGCAGATGGCGAGGCCGAGGCCGGTGCCGTTATCTTTGGTGGTGAAGAAGGGAATGCCCAGTTTTTCCATGATTTCGGGGGGGATTTCCGGTCCCTCGTTCTGGACGGCGAGGATGACGGCGGCGTCGTCCGCCGAGGTCCTTATTGTCAGCGTTTTGCCGGGCTGCATGGCTTCGAGCCCGTTGCGGGCGAAGTTGAGGAGCAGCTGGCGGATTTCCTTTTCGTCCACCGGCAGCTCCGGCAGGTCGCCGAGCTCCAGGCGGACGACGTGGTTGGTGATGGCGGCGTCGGCGAGGATGAGGGGGAAGAGGGATTCGACGATGGTGTTGAGGTTGCGGGGCTGCTGGTCGGTGAGGCGGTTTTTGCTGAGGGAGAGGTATTCGGTGATGAGGGCGTTGGCCCGGTCGAGTTCGTCGAGGAGGAGGCGGAAGTTGTCGCCGTACTGCTCCAGGTCCTGTTTGCGGGACATCACTTGCAGGTAGCCGCGCACGGTGGTGAGCGGGTTGCGGATTTCGTGGCCGATGTTGGCGGCCATCTGGCCGACGATGTTGAGGCGGTCGAGGCGGAAAAGCTCCTGCTCCAGCTCCTTGCGGGCGGTGGCGTCGCGGATGATGCCCTCGACGGCTGTGAGGCCGCCATTTTCGTCGCGGATGGGGACGAGGTGCTGTTCGACCCATATCTGGCTCTGGTCTTTGCGGATAAGGCGGAAGGCGACAGGGGTTTCCGTGGGCGTGAGCGATTGGTCGAACTTCGGGATGGAGGATCTGTCCTCGGGATGGATGGTCTCCGTGATGAGGCGGGGGTTCGCGTAGTATTCTTCCGGCCTGTAGCCGGTGATGTCTTCGGCGGCCGGGCTGATGTACTCGCACGCGAGCGAGGGCTTAAGCCGGAAGCGGTAGATTATGTCCCTGGCGTTTTCGGCGAGCAGGCGGAAGCGCGCTTCCTGCCTTTCGAGGTCGCCGCGGGTTTTTTCGAAATAGGCGAGCAGGAAGCCGACGCCGATGATCAGCCGCAGGAAGGCGTCGAGCAGGTAGCCCCAGGGCGCCATGTCGGTAGGCCGGAAAATCGGGAAGTCCAGTTGGTGGAACCCGTTGAGGATGAAGGCGTAGGCGGTTATGATTTTTCCTATGCCCTGTGTGTCAAGGTGGCGTAGGACCACGATGCCGGTATGGATATAGATGGAGCCGAACAGGAGCGAGGTGGGGATTATGAACCAAAGCGGCGGTAAGTTGGCGATGACGCAGACGAAGGAGAAGATCGCCAGGGTAAAGACGGAGTAGAGCCATACTTTCGGCAGTTTCTGACCGACGAACTGGCAGGTGCCCCAGGCGATGAACAGGAGACTGCCGATTGCCGTCGCCTGAAGGAAGATAAAAGTGGGGATGAAGCTGGCGGAGTCGAATATGAACGGGTCCATGGCGGATTTAAGGGCAATGAGTCCCCACGCCAGCGTCCAGTAGCCGAGGAACCGCTCCCGGTAGCGCCAGTAAAGAAAAAGATAAATTAAGAAGACGACGGTTTTGATTCCGGCCGCTACGACGATGGCAAACGTCAAATTACTCATAGTTGTCTCCTAAACCAGGACATGTCCCCGCATAAAGGAATTAAACATAATACGGCAAAATCCTCCCATATTTCGCCTTACCTTACAATATCTACAATTAAAGCTTGGCTTTGCAGGGTTTAGGGGGTATTATGCTAAATATTGTAACAACAATGTTGCCGGAAGGGAAAGGGAGGGGCGAAAGATGGATTATTGGCAGGTGTACCAGCGGAATATCGGGCTGTTTAGCCGCGAGCAGCAGCAGAAGCTGAAGGAGGCCAAGGTGTTCGTGGCCGGCGCGGGCGGCGTGGGCGGCATCGAGGCGGCAACGCTGGCCCGTTTCGGGGTGGGCGAGCTGGTGGTGATGGACCCCGGCGTTTTTGACGAACCGGATATGAACCGCCAGTTCGCGGCGATGGCGAGCACGATCGGCGAGAACAAGGCCGGGGCCACCGCCCGGCTGCTGCGGGATATCAATCCTTTTATGAAGGTGACGGCGCTGGAGTACGCGCCCCAGGACGACGCGGAGCTGGCCGAGCATATGGCCGGGAGCGCGCTGGTGATCGACGCCATCGATGCCGGCGGGTTCGATTATAAGGCGAGGTTCGCCCGCATAGCCCGTTCACTGGGCGTGCTCAACGTTACGGCGCCCATTCCGGGGTTCGGCACGCTGATGGCCATTTTCGACCCCGAGGGCATGACGCTGGAGGAATTTTACCGGGCGCCGGCCGACCCGGCCTTATGGCCGATTTTTCGCATCCCCATGGACCGCATCCTGGGCGAGAAGCGTTACGCCCACATCGTGCGGAGGTTGTACAGCGGCGAATGCACTTATCTCACGACCTGCGCCGGGGCGGGGGCGTTGAACGGCGGCCTGGTGGCCACCGAGATCGCGCTCATCATCACCGGCCTGCGGGCCAGGGACGAGATTGTCGTGGCGCCGCGGGTGACATATATAGATATGCTCAGCCGGGTTTTCGAGGTGTACACTGCCGACGGCGGCGACTGAAGGGGCTGACGGAGCCGGTGAACCGATTGCGGCGGTAAACTGTATAGCGCGATTCGATTTGCAGATGATAACACCAGGATGCTCAGCCGTTTGGCACTATGACTTGCAGGAGGGATCGCGCCATGCCGCAATATAATCCCGTGACCCCGGCTACCATTGAGGAACTGAAGAATATCGTCGGCGACAAGGGTGTCATAGTCGACCCCGACAAGCTCCACCCCTACAGCCACGACGAGGTGACTGAAGCGCGCTACCATCGCATGCCCGAGGTAGTGGTGTATCCGGAGACGGCCGAGCAGGTAGCGGCGGTGGTCAGGCTGGCCAACCGGGAGCTTGTCCCGGTGGTGCCGCGAGGAGCGGGCACTGGCCTGGCCTGCGGCGCGGTCCCGGTGCATGGCGGCATCGTGGTGGCGGTGGAGAGGATGAACAGGATTCTGACGATCGACGCGGCTGCGATGTATATGGAGGTGGAGGCCGGTGTCCGCACCGAGGATGTGCAGCGGGCGGCTGGCGAGGCGGGGCTTTTCTACGCCGGCGACCCATGCAGCGGCGACAGCTGCTTCATCGGCGGCAACGTGGCCACGAACGCGGGCGGCAATAAGGCGGTCAAGTACGGGACGACCCGCGACCAGGTGTACGCGATTGAGGTGGTGACGCCCACCGGGGAGATCACGACCCTCGGCGGGCGGCTGAAGAAGAGTAGCACCGGCTACCCCCTGGAGCAGCTTGTGATGGGGGCGGAGGGGACGCTGGGCATTATCACCAGGGTGACGCTCAAGCTGCTGCCGCTGCCCCAGCATGTGATGGATTTTCTGCTGGTCTTCCCCGATATCGAGCTGGCGATCGGCGTTATTCCCAAGCTGGTCAAGGCTGGGGTTACGCCGACGTGCGTGGAGTTTATGGATAACGACGCGATCAGGAGTGTCGAGGCGTTCACCCAGGAAAAACTGCCCCACGACGAGAACGGCAATTACCTTATCCTCCAGGTGGAGGCCAGCAGCGAGGAGGAGCTGGAGGACAAGGCGGTGGCTATCGACGAGGTGGGAAGGGAGAACGGGGCGTTCGCCGTGCTGGTGCCGGATTCGCAGAAGATCTGGAGGGCGCGCAAGTCGTTCGCCGAGGCGGTGCGGCACGAGACACTGACTCACAGCAACGAGGATATCGTGGTGCCGGTCGACCTGATGCCCCAGGCCATCCGCGAGCTCGACGCCATCTGCAAGCGGCATAGCGCGGTGGCCCGCACGGTCAGCCATGCCGGCGACGGCAACATCCATCTGTCGATTCTCCAGGGCAGCATCCCCGACGAGTTCTGGTGCGAGAAGTTGAACGAAATCCATCGTGACATCTACGAGTATGTGTATTCTGTCGGCGGCAAGCTTTCGGGCGAGCACGGCATCGGTTACAAGCGCCGCCACCTGATGGAGGAGTACGCCGACCCGGTGGAGCTGGGGCTGATGAAGGCGGTGAAAAAAGCCTGGGACCCCAACCTGATCCTGAATCCCGGCAAGATTTTCGATATGGACCAGCCGCAGCAGTAGCGGCGGCAGTGGTCAAGTTGGCCCCCCGGGCGTGCGGGCGTCCGGGGGTCTTTTAGTGTGTAAGGAGGATTTTGGCGGCCGCGGGGCAAAACCAGACAGGGGAGGAATACAACGATGTTTATCGATTTTCACACTCATCCCCTCAATCACCGCTACTATTACGACGGCCTGCGGCCGGAGACGCTGACGGCGCGGGACAGGGAGGACATCCGCGGGCTTTTGGCCCAGGGGGTGGAGCGGGGCCTGGACGCGATTGCGGTGACCGACCACGATCTGGCGCTGTCCGGCCTGTGGGCGGCGGCCGAGGCGCGACGCCTGGAGCTGCCGATAATCGTCGTCGCCGGCTGCGAGTGCGAGCTGTATCACAACGGGGAATGGGTCCATATTCTGGCGCTGGGACTGAAGGCGCCGCTGGCGTATACGCCTTATACGCCGGCCGCCGAGCTTGCCGCCCGCATCCGCGGGCAGGGGGCGGTGGCGGTGCTGGCCCATCCGATGGCGTATAATCTGGCGGCTTACCATAGCCTGAAGGCGGTGGTGGACGGGGTGGAGTACCGCAACGGCGCCCAGGCGCGCCGGGGGGCGGACGATTTCACCGCCGTGTTGGATGTCGACGGCTACAGCGGCCTGCGCCTGTGCGGCAGCGACTGCCACTGGCCGGATAAGCCGGCGGCGGAGCAGTGGGCAGCGCGGACGGATATGGACGAGGCCGAGTTTTTTCGCCTGTTCGGGGGCGGTCGGTGATAGGTCGGGTTTTGACCCTGGCGTCGTTATTTGGTACAATATAATAATTAACTTGTAATATATGTGACGAGGAGCGGACAGGATGGCGGAACAGGTCAAACGCATATATGTGGAGAAGCGGCCGGGGTTCGATGTCGAGGCCCGGAGCCTTCTGAACGAGTTCAAGCACAACCTGGGCATTGACGGCCTGACGGCGGTGCGGGCGATCAACCGCTACGACGTGGCCGGCCTCTCGGATGAGGAGTACGCCCGCTCGAAGAAGACGATTTTCGCCGAGCCGAACGCCGACTACGTGTACGACGAGCAGTTCCCGCTGGAGCGGGCCGACCGGGTGTTCGCGATGGAGTACCTGCCCGGCCAGTACGACCAGCGGGCCGATTCGGCCGCCCAGTGCGCGCAGCTGCTGACCCAGAAGGAGCGGCCGGAAGTCGCCACCGCGAAGGTGGTCGTGCTGAAGGGCGTCATCAGCGATAGCGATTTCGCGCGTATCAAGGCGTATTGCATCAACCCGGTGGAGTCGCGCGAGGCGTCGCTTTTAAAGCCGGCGACGCTGGCGATGAAGACGGAGACGCCGCCCGATGTGCCGGTGCTGGATGGGTTTACGGCGAAGGGCGCGGACGCGCTGGCGGGGCTGCGGGACGGGCTGGGGCTGGCGATGAGCGCCGAGGATCTGGCGTTTTGCCAGGGATATTTCCGCGATACCGAGAAGCGCGACCCGACGCTGACCGAGCTGAGGGTGCTTGATACATACTGGTCGGATCACTGCCGCCATACGACTTTCATGACGGCCATCGAGCAGGCCGAGATCGAGGAGGGGCGGTTCACCTCACCCGTCAAGGCGGCCTACCGCGAGTATCTGGACGCCCGCGAGGCGCTCTACGGCGCGGCGAAGAAGCCGCTGTGCCTGATGGATATCGCCACAATCGCCATGAAGGAGGCGAAGCGACAGGGGCTGCTGGACGACCTGGAGGAGTCGGCGGAGATCAACGCCGCCAGTATCGTCGTGCCGGTCGAGATCGACGGCCGCAGCGAAGAGTGGCTGGTGATGTTCAAGAACGAGACCCATAACCACCCGACCGAGATCGAGCCGTTCGGCGGGGCGGCGACTTGCCTGGGCGGCGCCATCCGCGACCCGCTGTCGGGGCGGTCGTATGTTTATATGGCCCTGAGGGTGACGGGCAGCGGCGACCCGCGCGCGCCGATCGCCGATACTCTGCCCGGCAAGTTGCCGCAGCGTAAGATTACGATTGCGGCCGCGACCGGCTACAGCTCGTACGGCAACCAGATCGGTCTGGCGACCGGCCAGGTGGCCGAGGTGTATGACGAGGGCTTTGTGGCCAAGAGGATGGAGATCGGCGCGGTTATCGGCGCGGCGCCGCGCGCCAATGTGGTCCGGCTGGAGCCGGCGCCCGGCGACGCGGTGCTGCTGGTAGGCGGACGTACCGGCCGCGACGGGTGCGGCGGCGCGACCGGCTCGTCGAAGGAGCATACCGAGGAGTCGCTCGCGAGCTGCGGGGCCGAGGTGCAAAAGGGCAACCCGCCGACCGAGCGGAAGATCCAGCGGCTGTTCCGCCACCCGGCGGTCAGCAAGATGATAAAGAGGTGCAACGATTTCGGGGCCGGCGGGGTGTCGGTGGCCATCGGCGAGCTGACCGACGGCCTGGCGATCAATCTCGACGCCGTGCCCAAGAAGTACGAGGGCCTGGACGGCACCGAGCTGGCCATTTCCGAGTCCCAGGAGCGGATGGCGGTGGTGGTGGCGGCGGCCGATGTAGCGGCTTTCGGGGAGTACGCCCGCGCCGAGAATGTCGAGGTGACGCAGGTGGCGACAGTGACCGGCGATCGGCGGCTGGTGATGCGCTGGCGCGGCAAGACGGTCGTCGATATCAGCCGCGATTTCCTCGACACGAGCGGCGTGCGCCAGACGACGAGCGTGGCGGTGGCCGCGCCCGCGCCGGAAGACGACTTTTTCGCGGCGACGCCGGCGGCGGTGCGGGACAAAAGCGATATAAAGGCGGCGTGGCTGGCCAACCTGGCCGATCTGAACGTTGCCAGCCAGAAGGGGCTGGTGGAGCGGTTCGACAGCAGCATCGGCGCGGCGACGGTGGTGATGCCTTACGGGGGCGCCCGCCAGTCGACCCCGGCCGAGGGCGCGGTGGCCAAGCTGCCGGTGCTGGAGGGCGAGACGACGACCGGCACGATCATGACGTATGGCTATAACCCATTGATCGGCAGGTGGAGCCCCTTCCACGGCGCGCTGTACGCGGTGGTGGAGGCGGTGACCAAGCTGGTGGCCATGGGCGGCGACTGGCGCACGGCCCGGCTGACGCTGCAGGAGTATTTCGAGAAGCTCGGCAGGGACCCCGTCCGCTGGGGCAAGCCGTTCAGCGCGCTGCTGGGGGCGTACCGCGCCCAGAAGGAGCTGGGCGTGCCGGCTATCGGCGGCAAGGACAGCATGTCGGGTACCTTTATGGATATGAATGTGCCGCCGACGCTGGTGGCGTTCGCGCTTTGCCCGGTGGATGTGCGGCGGGCGGTTTCCCAGGAGTTTAAGCGGGCCGGCAGCCGGGTTGTCCTGATCGCCGCGCCGCGGGACGGGGATGAGCTGCCCGATTTCGCCGCCCTCAAGGCCAACTACGCGAAGATTTACGAGCTTATATCGGCCGGTCTGGCGCTGGCTTCCTATACGGTGAAAACGGGCGGCGTGGCCGCGGCGGTCAGCAAGATGGCGTTCGGCAACCAAATCGGCTTCGCGTTCGTTGACGGCGCTGACGGGGCGGACCTGTTCGCGCCCGATTACGGCGGGGTAATTCTGGAGCTGCCGGGCGATACCGACCTGGCGGCCGTGTTGGCGGGCGTGAGTTGGCGCGAGTTGGGGCGCACCCAGGAGCGGCCGGTGATCAGCGTCGGCGGGACGGAGATATCGCTCGACGAGGCGTACGTCGCATGGGAGAAGCCGCTGGAGAGCATTTTCCCGACCCGCACCCAGGAATGCGCTGCCCCGCAGCCGCCGGTGGCGAGCTATGCGAAACGCGGCGCTGCTAAGCCGGCGGCGCCGGTGGCCAGGCCGCGGGTCATCATCCCGGTTTTTCCGGGCACAAATTGCGAGTATGACAGTGTGCGGGCGTTCGCCAAGGCGGGGGCGGTGGCGGAGACGCTGGTCTTCCGCAATCTGACGGCCGCCGATATCGAGGAGTCGGTCGCCGCGCTGGTGCGCGAGATCGGCCGCAGCCAGATCATCATGCTGCCGGGCGGCTTCAGCGCCGGCGACGAGCCGGACGGTTCGGCGAAGTTCATCGCCACGGTGTTCCGCAACCCGCGGGTCCGGGAGGCGACGACCGCCTTCCTCGAGCGGCGGGATGGGCTGATGCTCGGCGTGTGCAACGGTTTCCAGGCGCTCATCAAGCTGGGACTGGTGCCTTACGGCCGGATTGTCGACGAGCTGGGCGAGGCCGACCCGACGCTGACGTTCAACAAAATCGGCCGCCATGTGGCCTGCCTGGTGAGGACGCGGGTGGCGTCCGTGCTGTCGCCCTGGCTGGCGGGGGCGGCGGTGGGCGATATCCATACGATTGCGGTGTCCCACGGGGAAGGGCGGTTCGTCGCCCCGCCCGCGGCGGTGGACAAGCTGATCGCCGGCGGCCAGATCGCCACCCAGTATGTCGACCTGGCCGGCAACCCGTCGAACGATATCCGCTTCAACCCGAACGGTTCGATCGCCGCGGTGGAGGGCATCACCAGCCCCGACGGCCGTATCTTCGGCAAGATGGCCCATTCGGAACGGACGGGGCCGTATGTGGCGATGAATGTACCGGGAGAGAAGGAGCAGGGGATATTCGCTTCAGGCGTAAAGTATTTTCGGTAGAAACAGGGGAAGCGGTCTATAAAGTCCATCTGCGGCGTTGGCCTTGCGGGCGCTTGCTTGCGTACGTTCCGAGTACGCGGCGCGGCGCGTCCTCAGGCCGCCTTGCATCTGGAGCTTTCTAGACCGCTTCGTGTAAGGAGGGAACGGTTATGGCTTTCTCCGTAGAAAACGCGACGATCGGGTCGTATCACGCCGCGCTGCTGGCAGGGGAGATTACGGCCCGCGAGCTGGTGGCGGCGTATCTGGCGAGGATAGCGGCTTACGACAGGCGGGGGCCGGCGGTGAACGCGGTGATCGCCGTCAATCCGCGGGCGTTGGAGACCGCCGACGAGCTGGACGCCAGGCAGCGCAGGCATGGCCTGACCGGACTGCTCCACGGGGTGCCGGTGCTGCTCAAGGATAATATCAATACATACGATATGCCGACGACGGCCGGCTCGCTGAGCCTTGAGGGCTGGCGGCCGCGCGCCGACGCTTTTGTGGCTGAGCGGCTGCGGGCGGCGGGGGCGATAATCCTTGCCAAGGTCAATCTGCACGAGTTCGCGGTGTGGGGGGAGACGGCCAGTTCGCTCGGCGGGCAGACACTCAACCCGTACGACCTGACCCGCACGCCCGGCGGCTCAAGCGGCGGCACGGGGGCGTGCCTGGCGGCCGCGTTCGGTCTCGCCGGGCTGGGGACGGATACCGTCAACTCGGTACGGTCGCCGGCTTCGGCCAACGGGCTTGTCGGCATCAAGCCGACGCTGGGGCTGGTGAGCCGCAGCGGCATCGTGCCTTACGCCCTGACCCAGGATACCGCCGGGCCGCTGGCTTATACCGTGGCCGACGCGGCCAGGGTGCTGGACGTCATCGCCGGCTACGACGAAACCGACCCGGTAACGGCCTGGAGCGCCGGCCGGGATGCGGACGCCGGGCGGGGACTGGACGAGGGCGGGCTCAAGGGGGCGCGGCTGGGGGTGGTGGAGTCGCTGTTCGGCGGCGACGCCGCCCACCGCGAGGTGAACGCGGTGATGGACGCCGCGCTCGCCAGGCTTAAAGAAGGCGGCGCGACGCTGGTGACGGTGAGCCACCCCGACCTGGACGCGGCGAAGCTGATCGCCGCGACGAGCGTCCATATCCACGAGTTCGCCCGCGATCTGAGCGCTTTTCTGGCCGACCCGGCCGCGGCGCTGCCGGTGAAGTCGCTGGCCGCGGTGGCCGCCGGCGGGCGGTATCATCCCGGCATCGCCGACAATATCAGGCAGGCGCTGGCCGTGGCCGGCGATGGGGACGAATACCGCCGGCGGCTGGCGGCGCGCAGCGCGCTGCAGCAGACGGTGATGCAACTGCTCGCCCGCCACCGGCTCGACGCGCTGGTGTACCCGCACCAGAAGCGCCTGGTGGTGCCGGTGGGCGAGACGCAGGTGGATCGCAACGGCGTGGTGGGGGCGGTTACCGGCTTCCCGGCGATTGTGGCGCCGGGCGGCTTTTCGCGGCCGACGGAGACGGCGCCGCTCGGCGTACCGGTGGGGCTGGAACTGCTCGGCCGGCCGTGGAGCGAGCCGCTGCTCGTCAGGCTGGCCCATGCGTTCGAGCAGCTGGATAATGTGCGGCGATTGCCGGTGAGCACGCCGCTGCTGTAAGCTACGACCGTCGATAAGCCCTCATCTGCGTTGTTGTTCCGCCAAGCGCTTGCTAGCGTACGTTCCGAGTACGCGTCGCGTCGCGCCTGACGGAGCCGCCTAGCATCTGGGGACTTCTCGACGGTCTTGAATTTGATGAAAACCCCCTTGCCTCCGAGGCGAGGGGGTTTTTGCGCGGCGCGGCGGGGAATAAAGGAGCGGGGGGCAAGGGATACTGGGGGTGGGAGTACAATAAGGGAGGTTTTTGTATGCAGGCCGAGATGACTGATGTTGACAGGCTGGTGGTCGAGGGGTTGGTGCCGTTCCGCAACAGGCTCACCGCCGTGTTCCGCGACAAGCACCCGTATCTTTTCGGGATGGCGTCGGCCGCGCTGACCGGCAAGGAGAGCAAATTCGGCGTCCAGGTGACCGAGGGCGGGCGGGTGGCCGGCGAATACACCCTGCACGTGAGCGGGGTGGAGATCACCGGCGCCGAGCCGGGTAAGCTGGAGTCGGGCGTTCAGCTGCCTTATGCCGGTACGATCAAGCCGTATATGGTCATCGAGCGGTCCGGGCTGGAGAGGATCCTCGGCGACGAGGCCGCGATCATGGCCGACCCGTTCCCCGCGATGCTGAAGCATCTGCCGGAGTTGACGGTGAAGTTTTTGCGATGAAGCTGCTGCTCCATCCCCTGCCTGTCCGGATTTTCCACTGGGTGATGTTCGCGGCGGTGATGACGCTGCTGGCGACCGGGCTGTATATTCACGAACCGCCGGCGTGGCTGACTCTGCCGATGGGCCTGATGCGCAAACTCCACGGCGTGGCCGCGGCCGCCCTCGTAGTCAACATGGTTGTCCATGTTTACTATTACGCCCGAACCGGCAAGCACACCGAGATCCTGCTGCTGCCGGGCGACTGGGCCAATGTGCGCAGTTTCCTGCGCTATTACCTGTTCATTACCGCCCACCATCCCAACTACGGCCGCTACAACCCTGGGCAGAAGGCGTTGTTCACCGCCTGGGGGCTGGTGGTGATCGTGGCGGCGGTGACAGGGACGGCGCTGATGTTTCCGGACGACACGACCCGCCTGCAGCGTATGCTGGGCGGCCTGAACGCCATTCGCAGCGGCCATTTTTTTGTCGCCGCCTTCTTCGCCGCCTCCGTCCCTTTCCATCTCTACCTTGTTTTCACCGAGTCGCCGGCCAAGCTGCAGGCTATTTTCACCGGCTATGTCCAGAAAGAGCCCAAACCGCCGCCGCCCAAATCGCCCTGAGTACGCCAGGCGAGCTACGCCGGGCAGCCGGCCATTTCCGCGCCGGACGGCGCGGCGGCGGCTTCGGTGAGCCGGCGGCGCAGCAGGCGGTAGCCGTCGTCCATGCCCTGGGCGCCGAGCAGGGCGACGAGGTCGCCGGGGCCGGCGGCTTCGGCGGTTGTTTCCATGGCCGCGATCAGCGTTTCGCGGAACAGGTAGTTTACGTTTGCTTTACCGAGCGCCTCGCAAAAGGCGCTCTTTTCGTCGTTGTCCACGGCGTCGGCGACGCTTACGCTGCCGGCGCCGGCGGTGACGACGAGGGTGAAGGGGACCGCCTGCCACCAGCGGGCGAGGGCGGCGGCGCAGGCGGCGTTGATGGCCGGGCCGCGGCAGCCGCGGATGGCGAAGGCCACGACGAGGCGGCGGCGGCTGAAGGCGGCCAGGGTGTGGAAGACGGCGTCGACGCTGCCGGGGTTGAGGGCGGTGTCGTCGACGACGGTGAGGCCGGCGAGGCGCGAGACGGCGAAGCGGCGCGGCACGCCCCGGAAGGATGCGAGGGCGGCGGCGGCCGTTTCGGGGGCCACGCCGCTGGCGATTGCGGCGGCTACCGCTAACAGGGCGTTCTCCACGTTGTGCCGGCCGGGCAGCGGAAGGCTGACGGCAAGAGGTCCGGGCGGGACAGCGCAGCCGGGGAGCGGCCGGGCGAAAGCGAGGGTGAAGCTGCTGCCGCCGCAAGAGAGGTGCGCGATGCGGGCGGCGACGTCGGCTGGCGCGTCCACGGCGCAGGCAATGGACGGAGCGGCGGCGGCCATCGCCCGGCAGAGGGGGTCAGCGGCGTTGACGACGAGCGGGGCCGCCGGCCCGAGGAGGCCGGGGAAACCCTGCTTGGCGGCGCAGTAGGCGTCGAAGCCGCCGGGGAAGTCGAGGTGGTCGGGGCTGATGTTGGTGACGACGCCGCAGGCGAAGGCGACGTCGTCGACCCGCCCCTGCCCGATGCCCTGGGCGGAGACTTCCATGGCGGCGTGGCTGACGCCGGCGGCGCGCATGGCGGCGAGGTGGGCCTGGAGGCTGGCGGCGTCGGGGGTGGTGAGGGCGCTGGGATAGGAGAGGTCGCCGACTTTTACGCAGACGGTGCCGATGAGGCCGGCGCACAGGCCGGCCTGGCGGAAGATGTGGTCGAGCATGAAGGTGACGGTGGTTTTGCCGTTGGTGCCGGTGACGCCGACGAGGGCGAGCGACCGGGAGGGGTGGCGGTGGAAGGCGGCGGCGAGTTCGCCGAGGGCGCGGCGGGCGTCGGCCACGGCGGCGACGGGCACGGTGAGGGCGGGCAGGCTGCCGGGGCGGTCGCTGACGACGGCGAGCGCCCCGCGGGCGACGGCGTCGGCGGCGTATGTATTGCCGTCGCGGCTGGCGCCGCGGACGGCGACGAAGATGAAGCCGGGCATAACCTGGCGCGAGTCGCAGGTTATGCCGGCGGCGGATGCGAGCAGCCGATCGATGAGTTCCACGCTTTACCCTCCCTGGCGGTCGTAATCAGCGCTATATTTTATGCGTCCGTCTGCCATCGGTGAGTAAAAGAGTTTATCCGGCCGGATACTAGCAGGGAATACGCTTGCTGGAGGAGAGACGGTGAGGATAGCGCTGACTTTGGCGATTATCGGCTGTTTAGTGGCGGCCGCCTGCGGCCTGCAGCCGGCTCCGAAGCCCGAGCCGCGGGTGGCGGCGGCGGTGACGGTGGAGGGGGCGGCGGTGGGCGGGCTGACGCGGGCCGAGACGGCGGCGGTTTTGCAGGGGCTGGCGGCGGAGCGGTATAAGCCGCCGGTCGACGCCAGGTTCGCCGACGGGGACGGGTCGGTGGCGGCTGATGAAGACGGGCGGATGCTGGATGTGGCGGCGACGGCGGAGGCGGCGCTGGCCGCGCCCGCCGGCAGCGTCCTGGCCGCCTCGTACCGCCCGCTGACGGCGGCTCTGACGGCCGCCGAGCTTGCCGCCGCCCGGCAGGCCGGCTCGTATACGACGACCATCCTCGACTCCAGTCCGGGACGGCTGGAGAATATCCGCCTGACGGCCGCGCTGCTGAATAACGCGGCGATCGCCGCGGGGGCGGAGTTTTCCTTCAACAGCCGCACCGGCGAGCCGACGCGCGAGCGGGGCTTCCGGCCGGCGGTAATTTTCGTGGATGGGGGGCACGGGGAGGAGCTGGGCGGCGGGATGTGCCAGGTGTCGAGCACGCTGTATAACGCGGTGCTGGCGGCCGGGCTGAGGGTGACGGAGCGCCATGCCCACTCCCGGCCGGTGAGCTATGCGCCGCCGGGGCGGGACGCGACCACCTATACCGACAAGGATCTGCGCTTCGTCAACACCACCCGTCGCACGCTTGTGCTGCGCTCTTATGTGGCCGGAAGAAAATTAACTGTCGATATTTTCGTTCTCGCCGGCGGCGCATAGGAAGGGGGTTGCCGGCCCATACTAGCAGCGAGGTGGGAGGATGCGTAAATATTCGTATTTCAATATCGCCCTTGTCGCAGTCGTCGCCGTAGCATTAATCGCGGGAGCCTATACACTCTTACGCCCTCCCGCCGCCAAGCAGCCGGGCGAGCCGGCGCCGACGCCGGCCGCGCCGTTGGCCCAGGCGCCCGAGCCTATCCCCGGCGTGCCGCAATTCGACGCGGCCAAGTACAAGAACGAGCCGGTGATAACGGTGTGGCGGGCCGACCGCGGCACCCGGGAAAGGATGCCGCTGGAGAAATACCTCGAAGGGGTGATCGCCCGTGAGATGGAGCCCGACTGGCCGCCCGAGGCATTGCGGGCCCAGGCGATCGTTTCCCGTACGCTGACGGTGCACGCCATCGAGGCCGGCACAATCCGGCGACTGCATGACGCCGATGTGAGCACGTCCAAGGAGGAGCTACAGGCTTACGCCCCCGAGCGGGTCAACGACCGGGTCCGCGAGGCGGTGCGCTCGACGCGCGGCCAATTGCTGCTGTATGCGGGCAGCCTGATAAACGCCATCTACAGTTCGAGCAACGGCCAGATCGCCGCCACCCGCGAGGAGAGTTTCCCGAAGGAGATTCCCGAGCCGACGCCATATTTCCAGCCGGTGACCGATGACAGTTACCGGTATACGCCGCCCCATCTCCAGTACTGGACGGTGGTCATCCCCGGCCGGGAGGTGGCCGCGGCGGTGGGCTATAACGGCAACCCCGGCGACGTGAAAATTCTCGAAAAGGGGCCGTCGGGCCGGATACTGTGGATCGGCGCGGGCGAAAAGAAAGTTTACGGGGCGGAGTTCCGCAAGGCGGTCGGGTTCGATTTGCTGAAGTCGACGCTGGTGGATGAGATGAGTTACGCCAACGGTTCGTTCACCTTCAAGGGCCGCGGCTGGGGCAACGGCGTCGGCATGGCCCAGTGGGGCGCGTTCACGTACGCGCAGGACGGCTGGAAGGCCGAGGATATTGTGCGGCATTATTATGTGGGCACCGAGGTCAAGAAGATTTGGGAGTAGAGGTTGAACTGTTTTCGCCTGGGTACCCGCCCTGGCGTTATCTTTGTCGCCGCCGGTCGAATATTTATCTGGAAAGCCTTTGTGAGGTGGTGACGGCCCGCCGGGGCGAGCTGGCCGATATCGCGGCGACGCCTTTCCGCAAGAGCGTGGAGGCGGAGCGCGTGCTGCTGGCCGATATGCAGACGCTGGGGTTCTGGCATTCGGTGACCAACCGCAAATACCGGCCGCTGTTCAAAACGGGGCTGAACTTCGAGGTGGATTTTTACCACCCCGATTTCCAGGTGGCGGTGGAGATCGAGAAGGGCGAGGTCAGCAATGTGTGGAAGAATATCTGCAAGTTCGCCGAGTCGCCGGTCATCCGCCACGGGGTGATAATGGTGCCGGTGATCCGCAAGGGGCAGACGGGCAGCACGGAGTTTTACCAGAACACGCTCAAGCGGCTGGGCAGCCTGGAGAGCATTTTCGCGTTTGTGGACAGTGTGCTGATAATAGGGTATTGATGGAACTGGGGACGGAAGCTGTGTGCCGGCCGGCGCCGGGAACAATGAATTAATATTCGCAACATTGGTCGGAGGCGACGGAGGACACAGGCGTACTGCGCCGAAGCTCCGGCCGAACGCGCCGTAAGGCTAGGGCCGACACAGCCGTACCGTCGCCAACTGTCATCCGTGACAGATGGCTCCTCGCCCGTCCGTCCATGGACGGGCGTACGTTCGTGTTACCGGCCTGCTTCGCCAACGGCGCGTATCGTCCTCCGCAACGTCGCATTACGCCTATGCCTCCGTCATCAGATTTTTTGCGTTGTTTCAAAAGCAACTGACTCGGCAATTTTGCGGCCTTGCGGGCATAGATTAATAGCGGAGAGGCCGGCGTCCGCCACAGCCTCCCCATAACAGGCGCCGCCATTCAGCTTTTGCTGAGGGCGGCGCTACGGTTTTTATTGGCAAGCTTGGCCATTATGGGTTATAATATATGAATGTGGTTAGGAGAGAATATATGCGTAAGGTTGTCGTGACGGTAGTCGGCACCCAGACCGACGCGGGCGGCGAGGAGCACCGCATCGAGTTCATGACCGTCGGGTCCCGCCAGGACAGGGACGGCGTGAGTTATATTACATATCCCGAGAGCGAGATCACCGGCATGGAGGGTACGACGACGCTGCTCAAGCTTTATCCCGACAGGCTGATCCTCGTTCGCATGGGTTCGGTGGAGCTGAAGCAGGAGTTTTTCCCCGGCCTGAAGAGTTATTGCCTGTATATAACCCCGTACGGCAGCCTGAAGATGGCGGTGTCGACCCGGCACTTCGCGATTACGGCCGAAGGCGGCAAGGAAGCGGTCAATGCCGGCTACGATCTGGAGATCGACGGCCGGTGGCAGAGTTACAATACGTTAGCGGTTGAGATTCGGGAGGAAGAATAGCATGAATGTGAAAGAGCTGCTCGCCGGGGCTATCCACGAGGCGGCGGCCGGGATCGAGGCTCTGGCCGGGGCCGAGCTGCCGGCGGTGATGCTTGAGGTGCCGCCGCAGAAGGAGTTCGGCGACTTTGCGACAAATATAGCCATGCAGCTCGCCCGGCCGGCCCGCCAGAATCCGCGGGCGCTGGCCGAAGCGATCGCCGGGCGGCTGAACGCGCGGGCCGCGCTGACCAAGCACGACCCTGCGGCGCTTCTCTGGCTTAAAGAGGCCAAGGTGGCCGGGCCAGGGTTTATCAACTTTTATCTCACGCCGGACTGGCTGTACGCGCTGCTGGCCGATATCGCGGCGGCGGGCGCGGCCTGGGGCCGCTCGGGCAGCGGCCGCGGCGAGAGGGTCCAGGTGGAGTACGTGAGCGCCAACCCGACCGGACCCCTCCATGTCGGCCACGGCCGGGGGGCGGCGGTGGGCAGTGCGCTGGCCAACTTGCTGAAGGTCGCCGGCTACGACGTGTCGAGCGAGTTTTATATCAATGACGCCGGCAACCAGATCGACTGCCTGGCGGCGTCGGTGGACGCCCGCTACCGCGAACTGCTGGGCCAGCAGGTGGAGTTTCCCGAGGACGGCTACCGCGGCCGCGATATTATCGACACCGCCCGGCGGATCGCCGACCAGGCGGGACCGCGTTATCTGCTGATGGACCCGGCCGAACGGCTGACGGTGTTCAAGGAGCTGGCCCGCGAGGAGAAGCTGGCGCTGCTGCGCGAGGACCTGGAGGCGTTCGGGGTGACCTTCGACGTGTGGTTCAGCGAGCGGACGCTGCACGCGGCCGGGGCGATCGAGGAGACCTGCCGCCAGCTGAAGGCAAGCGGCCATATGTACGAGCAGGACGGGGCGCTGTGGCTGAAGTCGACCGCTTACGGCGACGATAAGGACCGGGTGGTTATCCGCGACAACGGCGTGCCGACTTATCTGGCCGCCGATATCGCTTACCACCGCGATAAGTTCGCGCGCGGCTTCGACCGGGTGATAAATATCTGGGGCGCCGACCACCATGGCTATATCAGCCGGGTGAAAGCGGCGGTGGCTGCTCTGGGGTACGACCCGGAGCATCTTGAGGTGCTTATCCTCCAGATGGTCAACTTGTACCAGAACGGCGAGCTTGTCAAGATGTCGAAGCGCACCGGCCAGGGGGTCACGCTGTCCGAGCTGATCGAGGAGGTCGGCCGCGACGCCGCCCGCTTCTTTTTCATCATGCGTTCGACCGACAGCCAGCTGGATTTCGATCTCGATCTGGCGAAATCGCGCACTAACGAGAACCCCGTTTTTTATATCCAGTACGCCCACGCCCGCATCGCCAGCATATTCCGCCAGGCGGAGGAGGCGGGGCTGACGGCGCCCGCGCCGGGAGAAGCGCCGCTGGCGGCGCTGACGGAGGAGGCGGAGGCCGACCTGATAAAGAAACTGGGCGAGTACCCGGACGAGGTGGCGGCCGCCGCCCGCGAGCGGGCGCCGCACCATATCGCCCGCTATGCCCACGAGGTTGCCGCCCTGTTCCATTCTTTTTACAACCAGTGCCGCGTGATCGGCGCCCCGCCCGACGTCCAGGCCGCCCGCCTGACGCTGGCGGCGGCGGTGCGGGATACGCTCCGCTCGGCGCTCGCCATTCTCGGCGTCGCCGCTCCCGACAAGATGTGACAGGAATGACGCGACTTCCGCCCCGTCTGTGTCGACGGCGGCGGAAGCTTGTGCGAAAAAGCGAATAAAATTGGTGAATTTGTCAACCTTTTTTGCGCGAAATTGCCGCCGTGTCAGGCGGAATAAGGCTTTGCCGTTCGTCAGCAAAAGGAGGATTTTATCCCCCCGCGGTGAATATTACCATGTAATTTTTGAACGACGCAGCGGAGGGGGCCGAATTCATGGGCGAAATGGTGAAACAGTTGTCAGACGTTGATGCAGCTTATCAGGTTTTGGCGGAAAAAGGCTCGCCGATGTATTTCCGCGATCTTATCGGCAAGGTTCTCGAAGGCAAGGGACGACCCGTCGCTTCGGTTGCGCACGCCATGGCCGAGGTGCATACCCAGATTAATATGGATAGCCGGTTCGTCCATGTGGGCAAGGGGACGTGGGGACTGGCCGAGTGGCTGCCTCAGCGCGGCGGCCGGGCTGTCGAGGAGACGGCGGCCACCGTTTCAACGGATAGCAACCTGCGCCGGGAAAAGCTGCTGGCGGAGATTCAGCAGGATTACCCCGCCGCCGCCGTTGACGCTGAGGAAGGCGAGTAAGCAGCGTATATGATTACGGCCATGCTTGGGATAATACAGCGTGAGGCCGGTTTGTAGGAGGATAATTTATGGCTAAGTTCATTTTCGTCACCGGGGGGGTCGTTTCGTCGCTCGGAAAGGGTATCACCGCAGCGTCGCTGGGACGCCTCCTGAAGAGCCGCGGCTATAAGGTAACGATCCAGAAATTCGATCCCTACATCAACGTGGACCCCGGCACCATGAGCCCATATCAGCATGGCGAGGTTTTCGTGACCGAGGATGGCGGCGAGACCGACCTCGACCTCGGCCATTACGAGCGGTTTATCGATATCAACCTGACGAAGAGTTCGAATGTTACGACCGGGAAGATTTACTGGTCGGTAATCACGAAGGAGCGCAAGGGCGATTATCTGGGCAGCACCGTCCAGGTCATCCCCCATATCACGAACGAGATCAAGGAGCGCCTGTACCGGATCGCGAAGGAGGACAACGCCGATATCGTCATCGCCGAGATCGGCGGTACGGTGGGCGATATCGAGAGCCTGCCCTTCCTGGAGGCCATCCGCCAGGTGCGCAAGGAAGTGGGCCGCGACGACGTGGCGTATATCCACGTGACGCTGGTGCCTTATATATCTGCTGCCGGCGAGCTTAAGACCAAGCCGACCCAGCACAGCGTGAAGGAACTGAGGAGCATCGGTATCCATCCCGATGTCATCGTCTGCCGGACGGAACACGAGATTTCGGCCGACATGCGCGAGAAGCTGGCGCTGTTCTGCGATATCGACCTGAACGCCGTCATCCAGAACAAGAATGTCGCTTCTATTTATCAGGTGC
Organism: Sporomusaceae bacterium; assembly: GCA_031460455.1. NCBI lineage: Bacteria > Bacillati > Bacillota > Negativicutes > Selenomonadales > Sporomusaceae > Sporomusaceae bacterium. Next base: position 52,529 of record JAVKTQ010000004.1, on the reverse strand, counting down.
CGCTGATGCTCGAGGAGGAGGGCCTCGATAAGATCGTCCTTGAGAAGCTGGGCCTGAAGAACGGCCGGCCGGATCTGAGCGAGTGGAAGGCGATGGTGAAGAAGATTCTCCAGCCGCCGCAGAGCGTGTGTATCGCGATCGTCGGCAAGTATGTCGCCCTGCAGGACGCTTATATGAGTGTGTCGGAGGCGCTGCGCCACGGCGGCATCGCCAATGACACCGCCATAAATATCAAGTGGGTGAACGCCGAGGAGATCGAGCCGGCCAAGGTGGACCTGGACGCCGTTTTCGGCGGCGTGGACGGCATTCTCGTGCCCGGCGGCTTCGGCGACCGCGGTATCGAGGGCAAGATCAAGGCGATCCGCTACGCCCGCGAGAACAACATCCCGTTCTTCGGGCTGTGTCTGGGGATGCAATGCGCGGTGATCGAGTTTGCCCGCAATGTGTGCCGCCTGAAGGGCGCCAACAGCAGCGAGTTCAACCCGGAGACGCTTTATCCGGTCATCGATTTGATGCCCGAGCAGGTGGATGTGGAGGAGAAGGGCGGCACGATGCGGCTGGGCGTTTATCCCTGCAAGGTGACCGAGGGGACGCATACGTGGGCCGCTTATCAGGACGAGCTTATCTATGAGCGCCACCGCCACCGCTTCGAGTTCAATAATGCGTACCGCCAGCAGTTCGCCGCGGCGGGGATGGTGATCGCCGGGATGCTGCCGAGCGGCCGGCTGGTGGAGATCGTCGAGCTTACCGATCACCCGTGGTTCGTGGGCACGCAGTTCCACCCCGAGTTCAAGTCCCGCCCGACGCGGCCCCACCCGCTGTTCCGCGATTTCGTGAAGGCGGCGCTGACGAAGCGGACGGGGACGCGCTAACGCAATACATGACCGGCCCGGCCGGCACATATAATGTTTATCATCGAGAACTGTTGGGCCTGCTCAACAGTTTCTTTTTCCTATCCCGAAAGGAAAGGTAGTGGATGCCTGTGTTTAAACGGTCTGTGGTGCTTTTGATCGCCGGGGTCGTCGTGGTTTCGCTGGCGGCGGCGGCTTTTCTCGTGCCGGGGATGAAGAGCAAGCGCTCTGGCGGCGAGCGGAGCAAGGTGGCGATTATTTATGTGGACGGGGTTATCGTGGGCGGCCGCGGCCAGGCTGGTCTGCTGGGCGAGTCGGGCGGCACGGACGCGATTATCAAGCAGCTTCACCAGGCGCGCGACGACGCGGCGGTGAAGGCGGTGGTGCTGCGGATCAACAGCCCCGGCGGCAGCGCGCCCGCTTCCCAGGAGGTGGGGACGGAGATCAAGAAGCTCCGCGCGACCGGCAAGCCGGTGGTGGCGTCGATGGGCGATGTGGCCGCTTCGGGCGGCTACTGGCTGGCGGCGGTGACCGACCGCATTTACGCCAACCCGGCGACGCTGACGGGCAGCATCGGCGTGTATATCCCGTACGCGAACTGGCAGGAGCTTTATAATAAGATCGGCATCCGCTCGGAGAAGATCAAGAGCGGCCCGCATAAGGATATCCTTTCCCCCGACCGGCCGATGACGGCCGAGGAACGGGCCATCATCCAGGTGATGGTGGATGATCTGTACGGCCAGTTTGTGGCTGTGGTGGCCGAGGGGCGGAAGATGGAGCCTGCCAGGGTGCGCCAGCTGGCCGACGGGCGGATTTATACCGGCAGCCAGGCGAAGGAGCTCGGCCTGGTGGATGAGCTGGGGACGATGTACGACGCGATCGACGGGGTGGCGGCGATGGCCGGGATCAAGGGCAAGCCGGTGCTGAAGGAGTATGGCAAGGTCAGCCCGTGGTCGCTGCTGTTCGGCTCCGGCGAGGACGTGAGCCTGGAGAGGCTGTTTTTCCGTCAGATCAGGCAGGATGCGCCGCTGACCGCGCCGCTGGCGATTCCGGAAAAGTGGTAGGTGAGGGGAATGGGACCGTTTCTTGAGCTGCTTTATGACGTTATCTTCAGCCCGGCCGCGGCGATGCGGCAGATCGCGGCCCGCCGCCCGGTGGGGCAGGCGTTCGCCGCTTTCCTGCTGAGTATCATCATTCCGGCGGGGGCGATATATTTCGCTCTTCAGGCGACGGCCGCCGGGAAGTTCGCCGGCGTGTTCTTCGCCGCGGCGGTCTGCGTCCGGCTGCTGATGTGGTTCGTGGGTTCGGCCGTGCTGCAGCTGATTGCTGAACTTTTCGGCGGCCAGGGGACGGCGGTCGGCCTGTTCGCGGCGATCGGTTTTGCGCATTTGCCGTTTATTTTCGCCGTGCCGCTGGCGGTGGCCGGGCTGCTGCTGCCGGCAGGGGCGGCGGCGATGCTTTTTGCCGCGGGGGTGCTTGTGCTGATTTTCTGGGTGCTGGCGCTGACGGTGGTCGCCATCCGGGGCGTCCACGGCCTGAGCGTGGCCAAGGCGACACTGGTGCTGCTGACGCCGCTGCTGGCGGCGCTGGCGGCGCTTGTGGCGGCGGTGGTGTTCGTCGGCGCGGCCTTCTGGCCGCCGCTGGGGTGACGGCTATGGGCAGATGGTTTTGTGTGGCGGCGGTGGCCGCGCTGCTGCTGACCGGGTGCGGGCTTGACAGGTCCGCGCCGTCGGCCGGCCTGGCGCCGCAGCCGCCGGCGGCGCTGGCGGCCTGGGGCGTGCCGGGGAATGTGATCGAGAAGGGCGCCGGCAACAGCTGCCGGGTTGTGAAGGGGGCTTTTCTGTCCGCGGAGGCGGCGCTGGAGCTGGCGGCCGGCGGACAGGGCGAGCTGGAGTATTTCCGTGAGGCGCCGGCGGGCGAACTTGCCGGCCGGGGCCGCGTGCAGTTTTTGTCGACGATGGGGACGGGCAGGCTGAAGCTGACCGCCCTGGACGAGGGCGGCCGGCCGCTGGGGACGGTGGGCTGGGTTTATACCGGCCCGCTGCCGGCGGACGATAAGGCGGCCAAGTGGCTGGACGGCCGCTATACGGCCAATTATGTCGGCGACTGGCTGGCTTTCGACCATGACGTGGCGGCGCTGTTCGCCGCCCACCGGCCGGAGGCGGCGGCGAAGGCGGCCAGGTTCCGGCTGAGTGTGGTGGTGGGCCAGGGCCAGCACGCGCTGGTGACGGCGCTGGGGCTGGAGAGCGTGCCCGCGCGGGCGGTGCGCGTGACGCCGGCCGCGGCGACGCTGTCGGCCGCTGTGGGCCAGGCGGTGACGGTGGCCGCCGATGTGGAGAATATTTCCCCCCGGCCGCTGGCTAACGTGGCGGTGGCGCTGGTCGAGCCGTTCGGCTACGGCCTGGCGGCGGCGGGGGACAGGCAGCAGCTTGTCGCCAGCCTGGCGCCGGGCGAGAAGCGTCGCCTGACCTGGGAGGTGCAGGCGCGGCGGCCGGACGCGGTCAATCTCGGCCGTCCGTGGCCGCTGGCTTTTACGGTGAACGGGGCGGCGGCGCCGGCCGGGACGCTGGTGACGGTGACCGACCCGCGGCCGGGCAAGGTTTTCTATGTGATGACCGAGGATCTGGAGGCTATTGACGGCGCCGGTTACGGAGCGGCGTGGGGCAACGCCGACGGCTGGCTGCAGCCGCAGGAGCTGACGGTGCAGATGGTGGCCAAGGCGGAGCGGGTGAACGGTATCGCCGAGAAGTACGGCGCCCGTTGGACCCATTATATCGCCTGGCCGCTGGTGAACGCCGCCGAGTGGGCGGCCGGGCAGTCGGCGACGGGCGAGTGGCAGAAGGCGGCGGCGGCGATCGCGCAGTCGGTGCGGAGCCAGTCGGCCCGCGGCCACGAGTACGGCATCCATCTCCATTCCGATTACGATCCTTTGCTGCCTGGCAACGTGCTGTCGTATAACCCGGCGGTGGACGGGCTGTGGGCCAACCACCTGCGCCACGGCTGGGCGCATTCGCTTGGGAGCGAGGGCGGTTACCGCGACCGCACGGGCCGGACGGGCTTCCTGTATGTTTACCAGCGTAAATTGGACGAGCTTGCGGCCGCTTCGCCGCACGGCCAGCTGATAACCGCGCGGGTCGGGTCGTTCGATTTCGGCAACGGCGAGGCGAACGAGGCGATGAGCACGCGGGTGTACCGCCGGATCGGCCTGCTGGCGGGGAGCGACGCGGACGGCAACCGCGGCGGCATTACGGCCGGCGACTGGAGCCAGGCGATTTATCTGGCAAAACCGGACGATATCAACACCCGGGCCGCCGATCTGAAGGCTATCGGGTTGGTCGAGTTCCGGCCGACGCCGAAGGATTTCATCCAGTACGACAGCCAGAGCGCGGCGGTGATGAACGCCAAGGCGGACGAGGGGATGGCGGCTTATACCGCGGGCGGCAAGGCGGTGCCCGGGGTGCACGCGATTGTCGGTTTTACGCATGTGATGTTCATCATGGGCGAGGGTGGCTGGCAGAGCACCGCCGGCGGCCAGTTCGCCGCTCTCGAAGGGCATCTGGCCTATCTGAAGGAGCGCTACGCCGACATGGGGCTGCTGTCGTTCGCGACCGCCGGCGAGCTTGTCAGGGCTTATCTCGATTATTACGCGCCGGCGCCGGTGGTTGTCTACGGGCCGCGCAGCAAGACGGGCTGGGGCAGGAGCGAGTACCCGCTGACGGTGCTGGGGCGGGATATCCCGATCGACGCCGCCCATCCCCACGCGGTGCGGGTCAAGTATCCGCTTTATCTGCGCGATTCGGCTTTCCGGATCAGCGTGCTGAAGGACGGCCGGCCTATATATACGACCTGGGGGCTGCCGACGCCGGAGAACGACATTGCTTTTACCGTCGACGACAGGAATGCCCAATATTCGCTGGAGATTTACCACAACGAAACGGCCGGCAGACTGCTGTCCCTCTGGCGTTTTGCCAGGTCGCGCCTGACGCGCGGCTGACGGTGCGCGAAAAAAATTCGAAAACGCTGATTTTTTTCCAATTTCTAGGAGGAGAATTGTCGGGCGATGGGGAATAGGGAAGTACTACTCAGTCAGCGGGAGGTTTCTCTTATGGCGGTGAAAAGACCCGTAGTGCTTGTTATCGATGATCAGCCCGGTATCCGGCGGCTGCTGATGGAGGTGCTGCAGGAGGAAGGCTATGCCGTTCTGGAGGCGTCCAACGGTTACGATGGGCTGCAGAAGGCCCGCGACCACCGGCCGGCGCTGATTCTCATGGATATGAAGATGCCCGGCATGGACGGCATCGAGACGCTGCGCGAACTCAGGCGGCTCGGTATCGGCGAGCGGGTTATCATGATGACCGCTTACGGCGAACTGGACCTCGTCACCGAGGCGAAAGAGATCGGTGCGGCCGATTATATCACCAAACCGTTCGATATCCTGGCGCTGTGCGAGATGATCAATAAGAACCTGGCGGTCGACCTGGCACCGGGCCAGATGGCTATCAGCTAGGCATTTGCGAGGGGTGCGCGGCCGGTTTCTCCGGGCCGCAGTCCGGCGCGGGATCCGGGGTTTGCAAGGGCCCCGGGTTTTGTTTGGCAAAGGAGGAGGGCGCGGGGGCGCTGCCGCGACGGCCTTTTCTCCGCCGGCGGCAGGATATTTTTCCTCACCGGCGAAGTACCTAGAGGGAAGGGGGATTAATATGCTCATCAACACAGTTTCCACGTTGGCGCTGTATTGTTCGCGCTGCGGCAAGATCGAGATGCATGACTTATCCCGCTTTACTTTGAAGAGCTCGGTGGGGCGTGAACTCACGTGCGGCTGCGGTCAGCGGCTGGCGACCGTGTCGGGTGTGGGTCACGACCAGTACCTTCTCGATATACCGTGCGTCGTTTGCGAGACGAGCCACATCGTGTGCGTGGCTGTGAAGGATTTCTGGCAGGGCCGGGTCAACAAGATTTACTGCTCGGCCGCCAACCTCGAGCTTGGCTTCAGCGGCGGACGCCGGGCCATCGAGCAGGCTATCGCCGCCCAGCAGCAGGAGTTCGCCAGCATGGTCCGCGATATGACGAGCGAGGAGTATGTCGATAATCCGCAGGTGATGTTCGAGGTGCTGAACATGGTCCACGATATCGCCGAGCGCGGCGGGGTTTACTGCCGGTGCGGCGGGAGCATCATCGAGGCCGATGTGCAGCCGGATTCGATCGAGCTGGTGTGTGTCCACTGCAACGGCCGGCGGGTGATCGCCGCCAAGACGGAGGAGGACGTGGCGGCGGTGCAGGACATCGCTTCCATCGAGATCGGCTCCGGACGCCGCTCCCATCGCCGTTAAATTTGCGAATATGATAAGCCGCCGGCACTTCAAGTGCCCGGCGGCTTTTTTGTTGCGTGGGAATGCGGACAGCGCAGGCCGCTCAGAAAGCCCCAGATGCAAGGCGCACCGGAGGCTGACACCGGAAGCGTACACGGATGTACGCTGAGGATGGCAGCCGAGGAGCAACGCCGCAGATGGAGCTTTATCAGCGGCCGTAATTTTTCCAGGGGAGGGAAGTGGAACCATAACATGCATAAAACAGCAACGCCGCGCTTATGATAGTAAGGGTAGTCCATAAGCGAGGTGAAGCGGATGCAGCTATTTATAGCGTTTGTGCTGGCTGCCGCGGTGCTGCTGTTCGGCCAACTGGCGGTGCCGGCAGGCAGAACTGCCGGGCCGCAACGCGAGGCAGTGGCCGCTCCGGCTCCGGCTGTCGCTGCTGTTATACCGGCCCCGGCCGCCAAGCCGGCGGTGAGGGTGCATACGGTGGCGGACGGGGAGAGTCTGAGTGTCATCGCCGCCCGGTATGCCATCGATGTCGATACTTTGCTGGGCGCCAATCCGGACGCGGCGGAGCTTATCCATCCGGGGGACGAGCTTGTCGTGCTGCCGCAGAAGGGCGTGCTGCATGTAGTGGCCGCCGGCGATACGCTGTGGGCGATCTCGCGGGTATACGGCGTGGGCATGACGGTCGTGAAGGAAGCTAACGGCCGGCAGGACGACGCGCTGGCGGTGGGCGAGAAGCTGTTCATCCCCGGCGCGCGGCCGCGGGGCGAGGCGGTGTCGCGCGCTTACGGCCAGAGATTTGTCTGGCCCGCGGGGGGCGAGATATCGTCGCCGTTCGGGTACCGCTGGGGACGCCATCACGCCGGGATAGACATCGCCGCCGAGGCGGGGGCGCCGGTGCGAGCGGCCAGGGCCGGGCGGGTGACGTTCGCGGGCTGGTACGGCGGCTACGGGTATACGGTGGTGATCGAGCACGGCCAGGGGTATGCAACGCTGTACGCCCATCTCGACGATTATGTCGTGGAGCGGGGCGAGTATGTGGCGACCGGCCAGCGGGTCGGCTATGTGGGCGACACGGGGTATTCGTTCGGGGCGCATCTGCATTTTGAAGTGAGGGTGAACGGTCAGACGGTGAATCCGCTGCAGTTTTTGCCGTAAAACCGGCGGGCGGAGAACGCAGGCTACGCGCCGAAGCTCCGGCCGAACGCGCCGTAAGGCTTGGGCTACCCGACCGCGACCACCGTCGCCAACGGACTTCCGTGTCCGATGGCTCCTCGCCCGACCGTCCATGGCCGGGCGTGTGGCGTCGGGTAGCCGCTACGCCGACGGCGCGTATTCGTCCTCCACAACGGCACGGTACGCCTGCATTATCCGCGCCTGACGCGCAGGTGGGCGCTTATCAACGTCCGATTACGGGCGGCGGGAAATGTTCCCGCCGTTTTTGTTTGTATATGGCTTGGGGGCGGCGGCAATAATAGGTTTAGCAGATTTTTCCGCCGGAGGGACAAGACTTGGCTTATGTTCTCGCTGTTTTGATGGCGGCGCTGAGTTTTCTGCTCAACCGGGCGGCGCTGCGGTACGCCGGTGTGCAGGCGGTTATCGGCTGGGGGCCGGTTATCGAGGAGACGGCGAAGACGGCGCCGGCGTTTTATCTGGGTGCGGATGTGCTGTTGACCCACGCGCTGTTCGGCGCGATCGAGGCGGGCCACGACTGGCGGGCGGGCGGGGGGAACGGCCCGGCGGCGGCGCTGCTGAGTGTGGCGGGCCACAGTCTGTTCGGCGGCCTGACGGTAGGGGTCATTTATTTGACAGGCAGCCTGCCGCTCGCTCTGGTGGCGGCGGCGGCGGCCCATATCGGCTGGAATGTGGCGCTCGTCCGCCTCAAGGGATAGAGCGGGAGCAGGAAAGGGAGACACGATGAGAATCCATTACAGTTGCGACAATTGCGGCGAGCCGATCGACACCATCGAGGTGGCCGCGCTCGACGAGGCGAGGTTCGGGTTCGACTGCCTGACCGGCGAGGAGAGGCAGGAGATCATCAGGTTCGATGAGGCCAGCGGCACGCTTTACGTGCAGTCGCTGTGCGATGCGTGCATCGAGGCGATGGGGCTGGCGGGCGCCGATTTGCCGGCCGCGCCGGCTAAACTTCTGCTGCACTGAACAGCCCCCGGGCTGCTGGCCCGAGGGCTGTGGCGCTATTCGACGTCTTTCTGGAGGTTGTCGGCGGAGACGGTTTCGTTGGCGACTTCGTATTTGGCGGCGGTTTTGCCGTCGCGCGGGCCTGCGGAGATGAGGCTCTGGTCGCCGACGGCGGAGCTGCCTTTGAGGTTTTTCCCGCTCCAGTATTTGTACGGGAGGTTTTTGGAGTCCATAGGTTCTCACCTGCCTTCCGTTTTAGTGTGCCCGCGTTTGTCGGCGCCATCTGTTGTAATATTTGGTTTCGCCGGCTAATACTTTGTGTTAGAATGGGTAATAACGGGGCTTTGCTGTCTGCAAAGCCCTTTTCGGCATGCGAGGTGCATAAATGGAGTTCTTGTTGAAAGCGATGCGCAGGGATCAGACGGTGGAACGGGTGGTGGCCGCTTTCGGCGCCGCCGCCCGCCAGAGCTCGGTTTACGGGGTGACGGGGACGCATAAGGCGGCGGTCATCGCCGCGTGTTTCAGCGCCCACTCCCGGCCGACGGTGGTCGTTACCTCCGGCCGCGACGCGGCGGGGGAACTGGCGGCCGACCTCGGCGCCCTGCTGCCGGCGACGCCGGTGCTGGAACTGCCGCCGCTCGATATTGTGACATTTACCGCCGCCGCCCGCAGTATCGAGCTGGCGGCCGTCCGCATGGACGTGCTCGGCCGCCTGGTCCGCGGCGAGCAAGTGATCGTGCTGGCCGGCGCGGAGGCGGCGATGCAGAAGGTGCTGCCGAAGGAGGATTTCCTTGCCGGGCGGCTTACCCTGACGGTCGGCGAGACGCTGGGCCGCGACGATTTGCTGGCGAAGCTGGTGCGGTTCGGCTACGAGCGGAACGATCAGGTCGACAGCCGCGGCCAGTTCAGCGTGCGCGGCGGCATTGTCGATGTGTTTCCCGTCAACCGCGAGCTGCCGCTTCGCCTGGAGCTGTGGGGCGACGAGATCGATTCGCTTAGGGAGTTCGATCCGGCGACCCAGCGCTCGCTGGATAGTCTGCCGATGGCCGATGTGCTGCCGATGGCCGAGCCGGAGCATGCGAGCAAATCGGCGGCGTTCCTGTCCTACCTGACCGCCGGGACGAATGTCGTCTTCGACGAGCCGACGCGGATCAGGGAGCAGATAAGCCGGCTGACGCGGGAGAACCCGGAGGTCAAGAAGCACGTTTTTTCCTGGGCTGATCTGACGGCGGCCGCCAAGGCGTATAATGTCCTGTATTTTTCGCTGATGCTGCAGCGGGTGCCGCACACCGAGCCGGCGGAGATCGTGAGCATAACCGCGAAAGGGGCGCCGCCTTTTCACCGCCAGATGGATATGCTGGTGGACGAGCTGAAGGGCTGGCAGGCCCGCGACCGCGCGACGGTGATTTTTATGGCCGGCGCCGAGAAGGCGATGGCGCTGCAGAAGAGCCTGGCGGCGGAAGGGGTGCGGGCGATATACGCCGCGAGTCCGCCGGCGCTGGTCGGCGGGACGGTGACGGTGACGGCGGGCACGCTGGCCGGCGGCTTCGAGCTGCCCCACGCCGGCCTGGTGGCCGTGACGGAGATGGATATTTTCGGGCGGCAGAAGAAGCGCCGCCTGCCGCGGGTGGCGAAGGACAAGCAGATCGCTTATTTCCGCGATATAAATATCGGCGACTATGTGGTGCACGTCAACCACGGCATCGGCAAGTACGCCGGGGTGGAGACGCTGGATGTCGGCGGCGTTCACAAGGATTATTTCCTCGTCCGCTACGCCGGCGAGGATAAGCTGTTCGTGCCCACCGACCAGGTCCACCTGCTGCAGAAGTATATCGGCTCGGAGGGCGAGGCGCCGCGCCTCACCCGCATGGGCGGCAGCGACTGGCTGAAGGCCAAGACGAAGGCCAAGTCGGCGGCGACCGACCTGGCGAAGGAGCTGCTGGCCCTGTACGCCGAGCGCCAGGTCAGCAAGGGGTTCGTATTCGGGGCGGATACGCCCTGGCAGGGGGAGTTCGAGGAGGCGTTCCCCTTCGAGGAGACGCCCGACCAGCTGACGGCGCTGGCGGAGATCAAGAAGGATATGGAGGGCGATACTCCTATGGACCGCCTGTTGTGCGGCGACGTGGGGTTCGGCAAGACGGAGGTGGCGCTGAGGGCGGCCTTCAAGGCGGTGATGGGCGGCAAGCAGGTGGCGGTGCTGGTGCCGACGACGGTGTTGGCCCAGCAGCATTACCAGACGTTCAGCGCCCGCCTCGCCGGCTTCGGGCCGGTGGTGGAGGTGATAAGCCGCTTCCGCAGCCCGCGGGAGCAGCGCGAGGTGGCGGCCCGCACGGCCGAGGGCCGGGTGGATGTGCTGATCGGCACCCACCGCATTTTGCAGGGCGACGTGACGTTCAGGGATCTCGGCCTGCTGATCGTCGACGAGGAGCAGCGCTTCGGCGTGGCGCAGAAGGAGCGGCTGAAGAGGTGGCGGACGAATGTCGATGTGCTGACGCTGACCGCGACCCCTATCCCCCGCACGCTGCATATGTCGCTGGTGGGGGTGCGGGATATGAGCGTGATTGAGACGCCGCCCGAGGACCGGCTGCCGGTGCAGACGTATGTGGTGGAGTACGACGAGGAGATAATCCGCGACGCTATCAGGCGCGAGCTGAAGCGCGGCGGGCAGGTGTATTTTGTCTATAACCGCGTGCAGAGTATCGACCGCATGGCAGAGCGGCTGAGCGAGATGATGCCGGACGCGCGGGTGAAGGTGGCTCACGGCCAGATGGCCGAGGAGCTTTTGGAGCAGGTGATGCTGGAGTTTTACGAGGGGCGCTACGATGTGCTGGTGTGTACGAGCATCATCGAGAACGGTCTCGATGTGCCGAACGCCAATACGATTATCGTGTACGACGGCGACCGCTTCGGCCTGTCGCAGCTTTACCAGATGCGCGGCCGGGTCGGCCGCTCGCCCCGGATGGCGTACGCGTATTTCACCTACCGCCGCGAGAAGGTGCTGACCGAGGTGGCGGAAAAACGGCTGCAGGCGATCAAGGAGTTCGCCGAGCTGGGGGCGGGTTTCAAGATCGCGATGCGCGACCTGGAGATCCGCGGGGCCGGCAATCTGCTGGGTTCGCAGCAGCATGGCCATATCGTGAGCGTCGGCTTCGAGATGTACTGCCGGCTGCTGGATGAGGCGGTGGCGGAGCTCAGGGGCGGGCGGCCGCCGGAGACGACGCCCGAGCCGGTGCTGGAATTTAATGTCGATGCGTATCTCGACGGCGACTATATCGGCGACGCGATGCATAAGATTGAAGTGTATCAGCGGATCGCGGCGATCAGGAACGAGGCCCATATCGGCGAGATCGTCGACGAGTTGATCGACCGTTTCGGCGAGCCGACCACGCCGGTCATGAATCTGCTGGCGGTGGCCCGGCTGAAGAATCTGGCCCGCCGGATCGGCGCCCGGTCGGTGGTGGAGTACGCCGACAGGGTGGAGATTACGTTTGGCGATGCGCCGCAGGTGACGGTAGAGAATATCCTGGCGATGAAAGAAAAATATCCCACGCGGCTGAAAATCCTGCCAGGCCCGCCGGAGACGATCCGTCTGCGGACTGGCAAGCTGGCCGCGCCATTGCTGGATTGGCTGGCCAAGGTGCTCGCCGGGCTGGCCGGCGAAGGCCGGGAATAGTTTTGTTTTTCCGTGCGGCGGGTAATGAATAAAAGCCGTGGGGCGGATATATACTATCATTGAACGAAATGTCAAAAACTGTAGAAAAGGGGGGATAATGGTGAAGGCGACTGGTATAGTCAGAAGGATTGATGATCTGGGCAGAGTTGTGATTCCGAAGGAGATTCGGCGTACCTTGCGTATTCGCGAAGGCGACCCGCTCGAGATATATGTCGACCGCGAAGGCGAAGTGATTCTGAAGAAGTATTCCCCGGTCGGCGAGCTTGGAGATTTCGCCAAGGAGTACGCAGACTCGCTGTTTGACGCTATTGGACATATAATTTTGATCGCTGACCGGGACAATGTCGTGGCAGTCGCTGGGGCGTCGAAGAAGGAGTTTCTCAGTAAGCCACTGGGGCCGGCGGTCGAGAAGGTGATGGAGGAGCGGAAAACGGCCCTGATAAACAATCCCGGAGAATACAAGCACTGCAAGGCCTGCGTTACCGACTGCGACGAAGACGAGGTTTGCAAGTTCACCGCCGAGGTGATATCGCCGATTATCGTCGAAGGCGACGCGATCGGAGCGGTGATTATCTGTTCGAAGGAACAGGGTGTCCAGATGGGCGATATGGAAGTCAAGCTAGCTGAGACTGCGGCCGGCTTCCTTGCCAAACAAATGTCGCAATGAATGGCAGGAATGATTAAAGTAGCGGACACTGTTCGCTACTTTTCTATTTGGTGCGGATAAGCCAATCTTGCTGGAAAGTGTTTTAAGTCCTAGTATATTTTGTTATAATATAATGTGCACTTGCCGGCCTGGACTTCCCGAGGGCGGCGGCATCCGAGAGGAATGAAGCTATTGAGCAAGGATACTTTCCTGAAGGGCGCACTTATACTGACCGTGGCCGGCATCGTGGTCAAACTGATCGGGTCGGTGAACCGGATTCTTTTGTCGCGCCTTTTGGGCGGCGAGGGTATCGGCCTTTACCAGATGGCTTACCCGATATATCTGCTGGCGCTGAGCATATCTTCGGCCGGCATCCCGGTGGCGATTTCGATCATCGTCGCCGAGAAGGTCGCCCTCGGCGACTGGCGGGGCGCCAACCGCGTTTTCCGCATTTCGCTGGTTGTGCTGGCCGCGACCGGGGTGGCTTTCACACTGCTGCTGTGGTTCGGGGCGGGTTGGCTGATCGAGCACCATTTCGTCCGCGATCCGCGGGCTTATTACGCTATCGCCGCGCTGGCGCCGGCGATATTCTTCGTGACGGTGCTGTCGAGCTACCGCGGCTATTTCCAGGGCCTGCAGATGATGACGCCGACGGCGATCTCGCAGATCGTGGAGCAGCTTTTCCGCGTTGTGACGATGATCGTGCTGGCTTATCTGCTGCTGCCGAGCGGCCTGGAGTTCGCCGCCGCCGGCGCGAGCTTCGGGGCGGCTCCCGGCGCGGCGGCCGGGCTGCTGATTCTTGTGTATTATTTCTGGCGCAAACGGCCTGATTTCCAGGCGCGGATGGACAGCCAGCCGGCGTCGAAGCCGGAGTCGGGCCTGAGTATTATCGGCCGCATCGCCCGCCTGGCCCTGCCGGTGTCGCTGGCCAATATCATGCTGCCGCTGGTGTCGAATATCGATCTGCTGATCGTGCCGGCCCGCCTGGAGGTGGCCGGCTATACCGTCGAGCAGTCGACGGAGCTGTTCGGTTATCTTACGGGGATGGCGGTGCCGCTGGTTAATATGGCGACCATCCTGACGGCGTCGCTGGCGGCCAGCCTTGTGCCGGCGGTGTCGGAGGCTTTCGCGCTGCGCAATCTCCACCACGTTTATCAGCGGACGGCTACCGCGATGCGGATCGCCAACCTCATCACCATCCCGAGTTTCGTGGGCATGTGGCTGCTGGCGAAGCCGATTTCGCTGATGCTGTTCGGCACCCCCAACGCCGATTCGTCGATCGCTATTCTGGCTATGGGAATTTTCCTCCTCGGCATCCATCAGGTTACGACCGGGGTGCTGCAGGGGCTTGGCCATACGGCGGTGCCGGTCATCAATATGATGGTGTCGGCCGCGGTCAAGGTGGTGCTGAGCTGGACGCTGACGGCGATGCCTGCTTTGGGCATCAAGGGCGCGGCCTGGGCGACGAACGCCGATTTCGGGATCGCGGCGCTGCTCAATATGTATTTCGTGTACCGTTACGTAGGGTTCGCCATTGACATGAAGGATACGCTGCGCACAGCGTTTGCGGCCGCCGTGATGGGCGGCGCGGTGCTGCTCACTTATCACGAGGCGATGGCGGTGCTGACGCACAATACGCTCGCTACGCTGGCGGCGGTGTGCGTCGGCGGCGCGGTCTACGGCCTTGTACAGCTCGTTACCGGCGGCGTGACGCAGCGGGATATAGAAAGGGTGCCGCGGATCGGAGCGCAGCTTGTGGCTGTCCTGCGGTCGCTCAGATTGCTGAGGAGCTGAGATGGGAGAAATCGTTATCATCGGTCTCGGACCGGGGGATTTCGGTCTGATAACGGGGCAGACGCTGGCGCTGCTGGAAACGCGGCCGCCGCTCTGCCTGCGCACCGCCCGCCATCCGGCGGTGGCCGGTCTCGTGGAGCGGGGCATTGCTTTTACGAGTTTCGACGCTTTGTACGAACGGCACGCAACTTTCGAGGCGGTGTATGCGGCGATAACCGCGGCGGTGGTGGCCAGGGCCCGGGAAGCGGGCCGGGTGGTGTACGCCGTGCCGGGCAGCCCGGCGGTGGCGGAGCGGACGGTGGCCCTCATCCGCGAGGCGGCGGGGGCTGCGGGGATGAGCGTCACGGTGCTGCCGGCGATGAGCTTTCTCGATTTGCTCTATACCCGCCTGGGGCTCGACCCGGTGGCGGGGCTGACGGTGACGGACGCCGCCGATATCGCCACGCTGCCGCCCGCATTGGGGACGGCGCTGGTGGTGACTCAGGTGTACAATAGCCGCGTGGCTTCGGACGCCAAGCTGAGCTTGATGGATATGTACCCCGACGACTTTGCCGTGACGGTGGTCCGCAATCTCGGCCTGGCCGACGAGGAGGTCAGGACGGTGCCGCTGTACGAGCTCGACCGTCTGCCGACGATCGACCATCTGACGAGCGTGTATGTGCCGGCGCCGCCAGAGCGGGCGGCAACGTTCAGCCTCGACCCGGTCGTGGATATCATGGCCAGGCTGCGCTCCCCGGACGGCTGCGTGTGGGATATCGAGCAGAGCCACCCGTCGCTCAGGCGTTATATCGTCGAAGAGGTGTACGAGGTGCTGGAGGCCATTGACCTCGCCGACGCGGACAAGCTGTGCGAGGAGCTGGGCGACCTGCTGCTGCAGATCGTTTTCCACGCGCGTATCGCCGAGGAGAACGGCGATTTTTCGATGCAGGATGTTGTCGATACGGTGACGGAGAAGATGGTGCGCCGCCACCCGCACGTGTTCGGCGATATAACGGTGCGCGACGCCGCCGAGGTCATCGTCAACTGGGAGAAGATCAAGCGCCGCGAGCATCCCGGAGAACGCACGAGCGTGCTCGACGGGGTGCCGGGCGGGCTGCCGAGCCTGCTGAAAGCGTTCAAACTGCAGTCCAAGGCGGCGAAAGTGGGCTTTGACTGGAATAGCGTTGCCCCGGTGTGGGACAAGATATCTGAAGAACTGGCCGAGCTTAAGGAGGCGGTCGCCGGCGGCGACAAGACGAAGACAGAGGGCGAGCTGGGCGATGTGCTGTTCAGCGTGGTCAATCTGGCGCGTTTTTTGGATATCGATCCGGAGACGGCCCTCAACGCGACCAACAGTAAATTTGTCCGCCGGTTCGCTTATATAGAGGCTTCGGTGAAGGAACGGGGCCTTAAGTGGAAAAATATGACATTGGATGAGCTCGATGTTCTCTGGAATGAGGCAAAAAGGCCAAAAAACCAAGAAAAATAAGTAATTTTTGACAAATATTTTTGGGGAGAGGAGGAATAAATAGAGCTGTAGCGAATAATGCTAAAAGTAACCAATATTGACAAGGAGGAAGAGATTGTGAATAAAACTGAATTGGTTGCTAGCGTTGCCGAGAAAGCCGCGATGACCAAGAAGGACGCCGAGAAAGCTATCAACGCGCTGTTCGCCAGTGTTGAAGAAGCTCTCGCGAAAAAGGACAAGGTTCAGGTCATTGGTTTCGGTACTTTCGAAGTGAAAGCTCGTGGCGCTAGGAAGGGCCGTAACCCGCAGACCGGTAAAGAAATCACCATTCCCGCTTCCAAAACCCCGGTCTTTAAAGCTGGCAAAGGCCTCAAAGACAGCGTAAACAAGAAGTAAACAGCAATAAATAGAGCAAAAACCGGGGTAATCCCCCGGTTTTTTCGTTTGCTTTGCCAGAAATGGGGGCCGCCCTTTAAAGGGGCGGTCTTTTCGCGCCAACCGACTGATAAAAACGGGGCGGCGGTTTATATTATAGGGTATAACCCGACCGGGGAGTTTGCGGCGCTGCGGGCGCTTTCCGGCGGGGCGAAAATAGCCGGTTTGCCCTTTGAACGGCTGCCGGCGGTGTGGTAATATAGAGGGGTTGACGATTTGGCTGCCGAGGTGATACAAGAGATGCCGCTTTCGTTTCAGAACGTTTTGATCGTCACCGCCTCCGTGGGCGCCGGGCACGACCAGGCCGCCAGGGCGATCGGCGCGGAGATCGGGGCGCGGTACCCCGCGGCGCGCGTTACGATCGCCGATTTCATGGGGGAGGAGAATTCCTACCTGAACGCGCTGCTCAAAGATACCTACCTGAAGATGATCAGCGTGTCGCCGCAGGTGTACGATCTGCTGTACCGCTGGTCGCAGTCGCGCCAGTTGCCGGGGGTCCAGCACCTGCTTGCGCGGGCGATGAAGCGCAGTATGCGGCGGCTTTATGTCCGCTACCGCCCGGATTTGATTATTTTCACCCACCCGTTCCCGTGCGGGGCGGCGGCGTACCTGCGCCGCAAGGGCAAGCTGGATGCGCCGCTTGTGGGGGTGGTAACCGATTTCAGCGCCCATCCGCTGTGGGTGCACGATGAGGTGGACTTGTACTTCGTGGCCGCCGACGAGACGAGGGACGAGCTTGTGCGGCAGGGGGCGGCGGCGGAGCGCGTTTTTCCGACCGGCATCCCTATCGACGCGAGCTTTGGCCGGCTGCTCGACCGCTGTGCGGCGACAAGGGAGCTGGGGCTGACGACGCGGGAGCCGACGGTGCTGATAATGGGCGGCGGCCTGGGGATCGGCCCGGTGGCCGACGCGGTCCGCAGCCTGGACGGCATCGAGCGCGCTTTGCAGGTCGTGGTCGTCGCCGGCCGCAACGCCGGGCTGCGGCGCCGACTGCGGGCGATCGCCCGGGCTTCCCGCCATTCTATTGTCGCTCTGGGCTATACCCGCAGGGTGAGGGAGCTGATGGCCGCGGCCGATTTGCTGATAACCAAGCCGGGTGCGCTGACGGTCAGCGAGGCGCTGTCGGCGGGGCTGCCGATGGTGCTGGTCAGCCCGTTGCCCGGCCAGGAGGAGGATAACGCCGCTTATCTCGTGGACCGGGGGGCGGCGGTGCTGCTGGCCGACGCCGGGGAGGCCGGGGCGACGGTGGCGGGTTTACTGGACAGGCCGCAGGCGCTGGAGGAGATGCGCCGATTGGCGCGAAGCCTCGGGCAGCCGCGGGCGGCAAGCGCGGCGGCCGGCATCATCGGCAGCCGCCTGGCGGCCCGCCGGGACGCTGCGGCGGGGGTGTGAAGATTATAAAAAAGGCTTCGCGTGCATGCGCGAAGCCTTTTTTGTATCGATTGTAGTGATAATAGCTATCAACGTCCGAACTAATCGATTTTCTCAGTACCTTTGACAATCAGCACCGGGCATGGGGCGTAGTGGACGAGGTGGTTGCTGACGCTGCCGAGGAGGAGGCCGGTGACGCCGCTGAGGCCGCGGCGGCCCATGACGACGAGCGAGTAGCCTTCGTCGACGACCATGTCGACAAGTTGTTTGCCGGGGGGGCCGTATTCCAGTCTGGTGGTCACTTTGCCGGTAAAGCCGGCGAAGGCTTCTTCGGTTTTGGCGAGGATGGCTTTGCCGGTGGCTTCGAGGTCCTGCATGACCGACAGGGGGATGGCGACCGTGTCCGGCATGCTGAAGGCGGGCAGGGCGTAGTAGTTTTGGACGATGTGGACGAGGGTGATGTTGCCGCCGAATTTCTCCGCCACCGCCCGCGCTATTTTGGCGGCGTGGAGGGCCATGTCCGAGCCGTCGGTGGGAACGAGGATGTTGTTGAACATGTCGTTACCTCCTAAGTGTCTTTTGGAAAGACTTTCGTTATCGCGCGGCGGATATCCTGCCGGGACAGGCTGCGGCGATAAAGCGCCGGCGATTTTCGCGTGCTGTCTGCTGCATAGTATGCCGCCTGGCGCTGTAATACTAAGGGAAACGGAAGGAGGCACAGCAATGCGTAAACGATGGTTTTTCATCCTCACGATGCTGCTGGCGGCAGCCCTGGTGGCCGCCGGATGCTCGATGTTCAAGACGCCGCAGAAGAAGCCCGGCGGCGGCCCGCAGCAGGCCGTGCAGGGAACCGAGCCGCAGATCACGGTGTATATGCACGAGACGGGCGAGAAGAAGACGATGAAGATGGAGGAGTATATCGCCGGGGTGGTGGCCGGGGAGATGAATCCCGACTGGCCGGTGCAGGCGCTGGCCGCCCAGGCGATCGTCGCCAGGACGTTCACGCTGGAGGAGATCGAGAACAAGGGGGGCGTGCCGGAACGCGGCACGCAGGCGTCGACCGATATCAAGGAGTTTCAGGCTTATAACGCCAAGGAAGTGAACGACAATGTGAAGAAGGCGGTGGAGATGACGCGGGGGATGGTGGCCGTTTATCAGGGCAAGCCGATCCGCACGTGGTTCCACGCCTCGGCCGGCGGCATCACCGCGACCGCCAAGGAGGGGCTGAATTTCCGCGAGGCCGAGCCGCCGTATATTCAGTCGGTGCAGTCGCCCGACGATCTGGCGCCGGCGGAGGTGAAGAATTGGACGGCGTCTTTCGGCAAGATGGAGGTTATAGCCGCGTTGAGCAAGATGGGGCAGAAGGTTGCGGCCATCGACAGCGTGGAGATCGGGGAGAAGGGGCCGTCAGGCCGGGCGACGAGTCTGGTGTTCAATAAGGACGTCAAGGTTTCCGCCGCCGATTTCCGGGTGCAGATCGGCAGCACGGAGCTTAAGTCGATGCTGCTGGACAAGGTGAGCGTCGAAGGCGATAAGGTTACGTTCAGCGGCAAGGGCTACGGCCACGGGGTGGGCATGTCGCAGTGGGGCGCCCACAAGATGGCCAAGGAGGGCAATAAGCCCGAGGATATCGTGAACCATTATTTCAAGGGAGTAACGGTGGAGAAGCGGTGGCAGTAGTCTGGGGGGGCGGCCGATAATACGGCCGCCCTTGGCTTTGTCCGTATACCAGGGGTAGGGGTTTGGGAGAATAAGGTGTATGCGGGGGACGGGGATGGTGCGATTGGGCGATGGGTAGAAGGGGACGGCGGGTCGGCGACATCCTCCGGCTGTCGGCCAGTTTCGCCCCGGCGTCGCTGGCGGCGACGGCCGGGCAGCTGCGGGGGCTGAAGAGGCTGCTGGCTGACAGCCGGCAGATCGTCGACAGTCTGGCGAATATTGCCGATCGGCTGAGAAAGGTGGCGGCGCCTGAGGGCGAGCCGTTTATTTTCACGACACGGCTGGCGGAAAACGAGCGGCTGCTGCGGCAGGTATTCCAGGACTGCGACGATGTGAAGTTCCGGAGCTTCACGGCTGCCGGCAAGGGCGGGCTGCTCGTTTATCTGGACGGGATGACGGATAGCGATCTCTTGGAGAGACAGGTGCTCGAACCGCTGCTGAAGCTGAAGGACCCCAAGCAGTTGGCGGACACGGACGTTATCGCCGGCCGGGTGCTGACGGCGGCGTCGGTGACGGTGGCGGTCGGCGCCGGCCCCTGCCTGGAGGAGGTGCTGACCGGCAACGCGCTGCTGCTGGTCGACGGCCTGGCCGAGGGGATCGTGGTCGGGGCGGTCAAGCACGTCAAGCGCGGCGTTCAGGAGCCGAAGACGGAAGCGGTGGCCCGCGGACCGCACGACGCGTTCACGGAGACGCTCAACGACAATCTCGTGCTTGTCAGGCGGCGGGCGCGGGACGCGAATATCAAGGTGAGGATTTTCCAGATCGGGGAGCGCACGCAGACCGCCCTGGCGCTCGTTTATGCCGCCGATCTCGTCAAGCCGGGGCTGGTGGCCGAGGTGGAGCGCCGCCTCAGCCGGATACGGATCGACCAGATCACGCTCGCCGCCCAGGTGGAGGAATTCATCATCGACCACCCCTGGTCGCCTTTCCCGCAGACGTTTGTGACCGAGAGGCCGGATGCTTTCATAATTTCGCTTTACGAAGGCCGGGTCGGCCTGATAGTGGACAATACCCCCCACGCCATCATCGTTCCCTGTACTTTGCCGTCGCTGCTGCAGAGCACCGAGGATTTCACCGTCCAGCCGGCGGTCGCCAGCCTGATCCGCCTGACCCGCTATATCGCCGCGGCGCTGGGCATCTTCCTGCCGGCGATGTATGTGGCGATTGTCTCCTACAATCCGGGGATGCTGCCGACGGCGCTGGCGATCAGCATCGCCGAGCTAAGGGCGAAAACGCCTTATCCCGCTTTCATGGAGGTCGTCATTATGGAGGTCATCCTGGAGCTTTTTCAGGAGGCGGTTCTCCGCATACCGCAGAAGATCGCGCCGGCGGCGAGTATCGTCGGCGGTTTCGTCATCGGCACGACGATCGTCCAGGCCGGACTGGTCAACGCGCTGCTTGTCGTCGCCACCGCCGGCACGGCGATCGCTTCGTACACGATGCCGTCCTACAACCTGGGGCTGGCGCTGCGCTGGCTGCGTATTCCCACCATTATCGCCGCATCTGTGCTCGGTTTCTACGGGCTGGTGCTGGCGTATCTGGCGATTATCGTCCATATGTGCAGCCTGCGCAGCTTCGGCGAGTCTTTTCTGGGCGGGGTGTTCGACGTGACGACGGCGGAGGATATGCAGGACAAGCTGGTGCGGGCGCCGGCGCCGCGGATGGGGTCGCGGCCGAAGGTTTTCGGATCGCAGGACCGTTCGCGGGTGGGGGACTGATATGGCCAATCTCGAAGTGAAGACGCGGATGTCGCCGCTGCAGCTGGCGATTGTGGTCGCGACATCAATGATGGGCATCTCCGGCCGGGTTATGGAGCCCATCCAGGCGGCGAGCGGCCACGGAGCGTGGCTGGCGGTGCTGGCGGGGGGGGCGCTGTTCTACGGCGCGGCCTGGCTGATGATAAAGCTGGGGGAGACGTTTCCGGACGAGAGCTTTGCCGAGTACCTGCCGCGCCTGCTGGGGCGATGGCTCGGCGGCGCGGTGGTGTGGCTGTTCGTGCTCGTCCTGTTTCTGTGGGCAAGCCTCGTGCTGCAGGGGGTGAGCCGGGAGATCACGTTTTTCATGTTCGACCGCACGCCGTTCGAGGTGGTGGAGGCCGGGCTGCTGCTGGTGTGCGTGTACTGCTGCCTGCAGGACTGGGGCACGATCGTGCGGGTGGTTCAGTTCGTCTTTTTCACCGCTCTGCCGCCGTGGCTGTTCCTGCTGGCGGTCAGCCTGCTGAGGTTCAGATTCATCAACTTCCTGCCGCTGTGGCCGGAGAACGCGGCCGGGGTGGCGGCGGGGGCGCTGCACTCCTGGAACCTCTTCCAGGGGTACGAATGCGTGCTGCTGCTGCTGCCGCTGGTGTACAAGGGGAACGTTAAACCGGCAAAAGCGGTGGCGGGGGCCTTCGCTCTCGCCACCAGCGTATTTATACTGCGCATCGTGCTGGATATCGGCGTGCTGACACTGGAGGGGGCGAGGAACAGCCCGTTCACGATGCTAACGATTGTGCGGACGGTGGAGATCCCGGGCACTTTCCTGGAACGGCTGGACACCTATTTCCTGGTTTTTTGGGTGCAGGGGATATTCGCCAGTCTGACGCTGGCGCTGTATATGATGGCCCAGTCGCTCGCCCGGCTGTACCGCTTCGCCGACCACCGGCCTTTCGTGCTGGCGCTGGCGCCGCTGTTGTTTTTCCTCGGCGACGCCGCCCACCACGTTGCGGTGTTCGAGTGGCTGCGGACGGCGACGGAGTGGGCGGGGCTGGCGTTTTCGCTCGGCGTGACGCCGCTGGTTTATGCGCTAGTCTGGTGGAGGGGGCGGAGCCGCGATGCGGGACAGGGCAAGGGGCTGTAGCCCTTGGCGGCGGGCGGCCCTGGCGGCCGTCCTGGCCGCCGTCTGCCTGCTGACGGCCGGCTGCTGGGACCGGGTGGAGATCCAGGACCGGGCGTTTGTGCTGGCGGTGGCGGTGGATGTGGCCGAGGAGGGGGCGGACAAGGAGCCGGGCAAGGCGAAGGTGGAGAGCTATGCCCACCCCGCCCCGCCCGACCGCTACCGGGTGACCTTCCAGGTGCTGCGGTTCGGCGAAGCGAAGGGGGGGCAGGACAGACCGGGGGGCGGCGGGGGCCGGACTTTCCTGGTGACGGGGCGGGGGCCGACGATGCTCGACGCGGTGCGCGACGCGCTGGGCGAGAGCAGCAAGGGACTGTGGTTCGAGAATCTCCAGGTGCTGATTTTCAGCCAGAAAGTGGCCGAGCGCTACGGTCTGGCGCCGGTCGTGGACTTCTACCGCCGCGACGCGGAGATGCGCGGCCGGGCCCAAATCTACATCACCCCCGGCGAGGCGGCGAAGCTGCTTGCGATCACGCCGCCGTCCGGCGAACCGGGCGGCGTATTTCTGGCCAACGTGGCCAGGAGGTATCCCAAGGACATTCATCTGCCCATTGCCCGCACCGACATCAGCTTTGCCTCCCTGGCCCTGGACAACAGGGCGGATATGATGTTCCCGGTGCTGGAGGCGGCGGGCGAGACGATGAAGGCCAAGGGGGGGGCGCTGTTCAAGGGGGATAAGTTCCTGGGCTATCAGGACGAGTATTTCATCCGGGGGGTGAGGATTATCCGGGCGACCGAGAAATCGGCCGCGATCAGCTTCGAGTGCCCGACCCACCCCGGGAGTGCTACGACGTTCGAGCTTTTCCGCCATCAGACAATCCTCAAGCCGCACGTGGCGGGGGAGAGGGTGTGGTTTACGCTCGAAATCGCCATGCGGGGCAACCTGGACGAGATCCAGTGCGGCCACCAGCACGACACGCTGGACGCGGCATACCTCGGCAAGGCGCAGAAGCGGGCGGCGGACGAGGTGGAGCGCAATATCCGGCACACGCTGGCGGTTTCCCAGAAGCTGGGGTGGGAGATGTTCTATTTCAAACAGAGCCTGCAGGCTTATAAGCCGAAGGACTGGGAGCGGATAAAAGACCGCTGGGAGGAGATTTACTCGACGGCGCCGGTGGAGGTGAAGGTGAGGGTGTCGATTATCGGCGTCGGCGAGCACAAGTGAGTTACGGCCGTTGATATAACAGCCGTTTACCACGTTTACGTGAGGAAAAATCGGGCGGTGATGAGGAAGGCGAGCAGGCCGGCGTAGGCGGCGGCGACGCGGCGGGCCAGCCTGGCTTCGCGCGCCCTGGCGTTGTGCGTGTCGAGGACGCGGGAAAGGACATAGGCGGCGGCGGATGTGACAAGCAGGACGAGCGGCAGCTCGAAGACGGTGACGTGGGTGAGGAGAAAGAGTGTTTTGTCCCAGATGAGGGCGAGATCCACGGCCAGGCCTCCTTGCGGTTTTTTATTAGTATGGCCGTGTACGGGGTTTAGCAATGGTCTATATGTTGTACTACTTTCGCGGCGTCTGTCATATACATAAACGAATTCATACGCGGGGAGGGGAGAGGCATGCCGCTGGAGGACAAAACGCCGCGGTGGCGACACCAGTTCACGCTTACCGACCGTGAGGATATGACGGTGGAGGGCGTGGTGAGCCTGGGCAGTTTCGACGAAAAGGAGATTGTGATGGAGACGGAGCAGGGTATGCTCACCGTCAGGGGTGAAGGGCTGAATATCAAGCAGCTCAATCTCGAAAAGGGCAATATCATGGTGGAGGGCACGGTCAGGTCGGTAGCTTATGAGGACGAGGTGCGGCAGAAGAAAGGCCTCCTGGAGAGGCTGCTGAAATAGGGCGGGGGTGCGTCTGAAACTGCGGGCCGGTTGGATGGCGGGGTGGTATCTGCTGCTGGCGCTGCTGGCGGCGGAGGCGGCGCTGTATTTCGCCGCCGGCTGGGCGGCCGGCGTCTGCCGCCAGGCGGCGCGGCGCGATTTCAACGCCGCGGCGGTCCGTTGGCGCGAGGTAGACAAGGTTCCTTATGCCGGGCTGATAAATCTCTGCGCCTGCCAGGAGGGGGTGAGCGCCATGGTGGTGGCCGCCATCATCCGGGCGGAGAGTTCTTTCCAGCCGCGGGCGGTGTCGCGAACCGGGGCGGCGGGTCTGATGCAGGTCATCCCCGGGACGTGGCGGGAGGTGAACGGCCGCATCGGGGCGTGCCGCGGACGCCACGAAGGGGAGTGCGGGCCGGGCTGTTACTTCGACCCTGAGCTTAACATCCGCGTCGGCACAGCGTATTTCGCCGAGCTCGTCCGCCGGTACGGCGGCGATCTGGCGCTGGCGCTGGCCGCTTACAACGCGGGGCCGGGGACGGTGGACCGCTGCGGCGGGGCGCCGCCGTACCCGGAAACGCAGGAGTATGTGGCGCGGGTCGTGGCCTATTGGTACGGGTATGCGGGGCTGCCGGCGCCGTCCGGCGACCGGGCGGCGGGACGCTGGGAGGACGCGCGCCGGGCGGCGGCCTGGGGGGCGCCGGCCACGCTGGCGCTGGCGGCGTATACGGGGCTTAGGCTGCTCAGGCGCCACCGTTCGTGGCGCTGGCGCTAGGCGATGGGGGAGGAAGCGATGAACGCCGAGGGGCAGATAGATGCGTTTGTGATTACGGTCGCGACCGGGATGCTCCTGGGGGTGACCTTCGATTTTTACCGCGTGCTGCGAACGGTTTTCCGGCCGCCGTGGCTGCTGACGTCCCTCGCCGATCTCGGCTATTGGCTGCTGGCTACGGGGGTGGTGTTCCTGGCGCTGCTGTTCGGCAACTGGGGCGAGCTTAGGCTGTATACCTTCATCGGCCTGGCGCTCGGCGCGTTCGGCTATTACCGCCTGCTCAGCCGGCAGGCCGTCCGCGTTATCATCGCGCTGCTGCGCCTGACGGCGGGCGTGGCGCGAGCGGTGAGGACAGCTGTCGCGTATCTGTTCGTCAGGCCGGCGGTGTATCTGGCCGGATTGGCCGCGCGGCCGGTCCGCTACGCCAGGAGGAAGCTGGCGGCCCGCCGCCCGCCGCCGGACGACGCCATGCCGCCGCGGTGAGAAAATCTGCTATAATAGAGGAATGTTTACATAGTGCGGCGAATAGTCGAATATATTGATGCTGAAATAGCCGTATTCAGAGGTGGCGGTATGGCGGCTCCCAAACGTCCAGTGAAATATCGCATCCGCTGGTTCCGCGTGACGGTGCTGGCCGTCGTCGGTTATTGCCTGTATGTGCTGGCCGGGCAGCAGATCGAGATGAACGCTTTGAACCGCGAAGCGGAGGCCACCCGTATACGCCTGGAGCAACTGCGCCAGGCGAACCAATCGCTCGCAGACGAGAAGGGCAAGCTGACGACGCCCGCTTATGTGGAGAAGCTGGCCCGCGAGGAGCTGGGGCTTGTGAAGCCGGGGGAGGTTCCGTATATCCCGGTGGAAAAAAATTAATAACTGGCGCTTTTCTTGACACCTTTTCCGCGCCAAGAGTATAATATGTTTGCAAAACATAGTATTTATAGTCTTTAAGGAGGAACTTTGAGCAGCATGTCCATTCAGGTTGGCAGTGTGGTTGAAGGAGTCGTGACAGGGATAACCAACTTCGGCGCCTTTGTAGAGCTGCCGGGAGGAAAGGTAGGCCTCATACACATTTCCGAGGTTGCCGACGTGTATGTCCGCGATGTAAAGGATTTTCTCAAGGAAAAAGACAAGGTCAAGGTGAAAGTCCTGTCGGTGGACGAACGCGGCAAGATTGGCCTATCGATCAAGCAGCTCCAGGAACCCAGCACCAGGAAGCCTCCTGCCACCGAGGGCCGACGTCCGGGCCGCTTTATGCCGCCGGCGTCTTTCGAAGACAAGCTCACCAAGTTCCTCAAGGATAGCGACGAGCGTCTGACCGACCTGAAGCGCAACACGGAGTCGAAGCGCGGCGGCCGCGGCGCCCGCCGGGCAGAGTAGCCCCAGGCCAACAGGGAGCATCCCGTACGGGATGCTCTTTTTTGTGGCCGTCCCGCCGACGATGTTGCAGGAATTGGGAATAAACGACGAGAATTACCAGTAACCTAAGCGTAGACCGGGAGGTTCCCGGCGGGACGCGGTCCGTTTCCGCCGGGCCATGCCGATAGTGTGGCATGACCGACGGGGGCGAGGACCAAGGGGGGACAGAGTGAGAATAGGCGCGCGCGTTATAAAAACGGGGATAGCGGTCGCGATAACGATGTTTTTGTGCAAGCTGCTGGGGCTGGAGCCCGCGTTCTTCGGCGCGGTTTCCGCGGTGATAAATATTCAGCCGTCGATTTTTTTGTCGCTGCGGGAAGCGCGGAACCAGGTTTTGGTCCATGTGCTGGGAGTAGCGGCCGGTTTCTTTTTCGGGCTTTTCCTGGGCGTAAATCCGCTGTCGGCGGGGTTGATCGTTATTTTGCTTATCACGCTGTTCAGTAAGCTGAAGCTTAACAGCGGGATAACGATGGGGATTGTGGCGGCGCTGTTTGTGCTGAGTTCGAGCACCGAGGAGTTTATGGCGCACGCTTTAGCGCGGACGGGAGTTATCTTCGTGGGGCTGGGCTCGGCGATGCTTGTCAATGTGTTTTTGTGGCCGCCGCGGTATACGGAGCAGCTCAAGGAGAAGCTGCGGCAGAGCAACGAGGCGACGGTGCTGTATTTCTGCCATGCGGTGCAGGAGTATGTCGGCCTCGAAGGTAAGGAGTACAGTGGCGATACGGCGCAAAGAGCGCGGGTCGAGAAGCTTAACAAGGAGGCGCGCAGGCTGCTGGAGCTGCTGAGCAGGGAGCGGACGGTGGTCGCCGAGGCGGCCGAGCCGACCGGATGGCTTACGCTGGCGGAAAAGCTGATCGATTATAACGAATCGATCACCCACAAGGGCAACCGTATTATCGATCTTTTGCCGGGACGGCTGGAGCGGCGGATAAATTCGGGCGATCCGCCGATCAGCGACGAGTTCAGGGCGATTTTGAGCCTGCTGGCAAGCGGCTGCGTGACGGTTGTCAGGCTGAACGGCAAGCTAAGGTCGGTAATTGTCGACGGCGGCACGGCTGCCGCGGAGGAGATCAGCGAGGATTACTGGGAAACGCTTACCAAGGCGATCGAGCAATGGCAGCCGAGGCTCGCGGGCAGTTATTACCTGCATGCGCTCTTGGAGGTGGCGGTAACGGCGAACGAGATCAAGTGGGCTTCGCGGCAGGCCAAGCTGCTGCTGTCGGAAAGCCTGGAAGCCGGGAATTGATATTGAGGCGCCTCCGCTCGCGAAAGGCGAGCGGAGGCGCGTTTTTTATTTGCGGTTCTTGTCGGATTTTTTTTCGTTCCCGCGACGCGGTTAGACAAACGGACTGGTGGTAAATTATGTAAAATAGTAGCATGATGCACTACCGGGAGAGGGATTAGATGCCTAAGGGAACGGTTGTCACGATACCCGGCGGGACGGCCGCGGCCGAACCTGTCGGCCGGGCGGGCAAGACGAGCTGGACCGCGCTCGCCGCCTGGCTTATGTCGTCGTTGGTGCGGCCGGCCGATCTGCCGTTCAATGTCCTGGCTTTTCTGCTCGGCCGGGTGTCGATTGTGGGGGAACTGGCGCCTTTCGGTCTGGCGTTTTGCGCGGCGGTGGCCCTGACGGCGCGGCGACGGGCGCCGGCGGCGGCAGTGGCGGCGCTGGCGGGGATGCTGTCGGTGGGGCGTTTTGTGGAGGCGGGGCTGTATCTGTTCGCCATGCTCGTGTACGCCAAATTGGCGGACAGGCTGTCGCGGCAGCAGCGGAAGCTGCAGGCCGTGCCGCTTTATGTGTTTGCGGCGGTGGTTTTCGGCGGCGGTATGGCCGTGCTGTGGCAGCAGGCGCCGCTTTACAGTCTGTTGCTGGTGTTTTTCGACGCGGCGCTGTGCGTGGTGCTGACGTATATTTTCGCGGCGGCGCTGCCGCTCGTGGACGGCCGGCCCGACCGGGCGGCGGGGAGCGAGACGGTGATGTGCCTGGTGGTGATGCTGGCGGCGGCGGCGGCCGGCTTTGGCGAGGTGGCGGTGGCGGGGTTCAGCCTCCGCAATGTCGCCAGCAGCCTGGTTATTATGCTGCTGGCGTTCACCGGCGGCGCGGGGCTGGGGGCGGCGGCGGGCGTGGCGGTGGGGATGGTGGCCGGGCTGGCTGACGGCAGCGCGGCGCTGACGATCGGTCTTTACGGCGTCGCCGGCTTGCTGGCCGCGACGTTTCGCTCGCTGGGCAAGCTGGCGGTGATGGCCGGGTTTCTGCTCGGCGGCGCGATCGCCGTGCTGGAGTTCGCCCAGCCGGTGGCGCTGACAAAGGTGTTGGCCGAGGGGGCGGTGGCGGCGGTGGCGTTTGCGGCTGTGCCGGTGGAGTGGCTGCGGGTGTGGCGTCGCGGGCTGAAGGAGAAGGCGGGCGAGGAACGCGCGGCGTCGCCGGCGCGCGAGGCGGCGGCCAAGCTGGCGCGAGTGGCCGATATTTTCGCCGGCCTGGCGGCGGTGCTGGGACGGCGGGCGGCCCAGAACGGGGCGCTGGTGAGGGACGAGG
Organism: Sporomusaceae bacterium; assembly: GCA_031460455.1. NCBI lineage: Bacteria > Bacillati > Bacillota > Negativicutes > Selenomonadales > Sporomusaceae > Sporomusaceae bacterium. The sequence goes on along the minus strand of JAVKTQ010000004.1, from coordinate 23,726 downwards.
AGATGAACAGGCTGCTGGCGGCGGCGGGGGAGAAGGTTTGCGGCCCCTGTCGCCGGCGGGCGGCGTGCTGGGAGCAGGACCGGCAGCGCACGGTCCAGGCGCTGCAGGCCGCGCTGGCGGCGGCGGACAAGGCCCGCCTGACGAGCGCGGCTCTGCCGGAGCCGCTTAAAGAGCGGTGCGAGCACGGGCGGGAGCTGGCGGAGACGGTCAATGCCGCCGCCGACAGGAACAGGGCGTTGTCTTTCTGGGACAAGAAGGCGGCCGAGGCTAGGGTGCTGGCGGCCGAGCAGCTGCGGGCGGTGGGAACGATTATCCGCAATCTGGCCGGAGAGGTGAGCCGGGGCGAGGCCGCCGAGTTTGCCCTGGCGGCGACGCTGAAGGAGCAGGCGGCGGCCGGCGGATGCCCGTTGGAGACGGCCGGGCTGGAATATGGCGGCGGCCGGCGGCTGGTGAAGGTGACGAAGCAGCCGTGCCAGGGGCGGCGGGAGTGCCTCAATACGGTGCTGCCGCTGGCGGCGACGCTGCTGGGGGAGAGGCTGACGCTGGAGACGGAGTGCGGCGACGCCGGGAGGCGGGAGCTGTGCCGCCTGGCGATGGGGTCGGCGGGTCGCTACCGGGTGACGACGGGGCTGGCCTGCGCCGCAAAGGAGAAGGTGTCGGGCGATACGGCGGCCGTGCTGCCGCTGCCGGGCGGTCAGGTGGCGCTGGTGCTGAGCGACGGTATGGGCACGGGCAGCCGGGCGGCCGGGGACAGCGCGGCGACGGTGCGGTTTCTGGAGCGTTTGTTGACGGCCGGGTTTGCGGTGGATGTGGCGGTGAAGACGGTAAATTCGCTGCTGCTGTTGAAGCTGCCGGAGGAGAGCTTTACGACGGTGGATATGGCGGTGATCGATACCGCCGGCGGCGAGGCGGAGTTTTTGAAGGTGGGGGCGGCCCCCAGTTTCGTGAAAAGGGTGCGGGAGGTGGCGACGGTCAAGTCGTCGTCGCTGCCTGTGGGGATAATGCAGCAGGTGGAGATCGAGCCGGTGAGGTGGCTGCTGGCGCCGGGCGATATTATCGTGATGGTGAGCGACGGGGTTGTGGAGGTGCCCGGCCGCGGCCTGGAACGGGAGGCCTGGGTGGCGAACTTCCTGCGGCGGCTGCCGGACGGCGACCCCCAGGAGCTGGCGGAGCGCATCCTGCAGGAGGCTGTGGCGCTTTCGGGGGCGAACCGGCGCGACGACATGACGGTGCTGGTGGCGCGGGTGACGGAGAAGCCGGGGCTTGAGCAATGAGGGTAAATAGCGACGAAGATTGGCCGTGGCCGCGGGGCAAACCGCGGGCCACGGTTTTTGACGTATTGCGGCAGAAATTATTTGACGTAAAAATAGCCTAGAGTTATAATTTTCTCAGAACGTTTGCGGCGAAGGGTGGTCGAGGACATGGAAAACGCGCATATCGAGGAGAAGAGCGCGGCGGTTATCCGTGAGGCGTGGAAGAATCCAGCTTATCTGGGGGAACTGAAACGCGATCCCGGCGGGGTGATCGCCCGCGAGTTCGGCGTGGAGCTGCCGGCAGGCACCGAGGTTCGGGTGCTGGAAGACACCGCCGATTCGGTCAATATGGTATTGGTCGATCCCGATCATCTCCCGGAATCGCAGCGCACGACGCCGCGCGGGTTGCTGGCGGCAAAAGCCTGGCATGATCCGGCCTTCAAGCAGGCCCTGCTGGCCGATCCGCGGGCGACGGCCTCAGCCGCGCTGGGGGTCAAATTCCCGGCGAATTTCAAGGTTGCGGTGTTTGAGCAGACCGATAACCCGTTGTATGTTGTAATCCCCTTCCGGCCTCCGGCGCTGAGCGACGCGGACCTCGACAAGGTGGCTGGCGGCAGCGGCTTTTTCAAGGAGGCGTGGAAGCTAACCCGCGAATTTGGGGAGGAATTTGTGGAGTATAATTACAACGGTGCGAAAAATGCCGTCGAAAACGAGTTCTGGTACGACACTTCCGGCAGCCAGTTCGCAATGGTCGACCAGATGGCTTATCACGGCGGCAAATATGCCGGCAAGGAGCTTTACAAGGGCGGCAAGAAAGCGTATCACGCCATCAAGAAGGTTTGCCACGGCTGGTAATCGGGTTTTGCACGGTTATCGAACCCCCTGTGCGCGGTTTTCCGCCCGCATAGGGGGTTTTTGCGCGGCCGATACTATGGGGGAGCGGCAAAAGAGCCGCGGTCGGCGATATTGCAGGAAAACGGCGGACGGCGGGAGAATGTAGCCAAGGCAAAGAATCGGAAGGGCGTGAACCTGTGAAGGACGTGCCGCTCGAGGATATTGTCAGGCTGGCCGTGCTGGCCGGCGAGGTGCTGCTGCGCAACGGGGCCGAGACTTCGCGGGTGGAGGAGACGATGTACCATATCGCCCGCGCCTGCGGCGCCGATAAGGCGGAGTGCTTCGTCATCCCGACGGGGGTTTTTCTGACTGTGACCGATTTTTCCGGCCGGCCGCTGACGACGATGCGGCGGATCAAGGGCCGGACGATCAATCTCGACCGCATCGCGAAGGTTAACGAGCTGTCGCGCCGCCTGGCCGACGGCCGGATCGATTACGCCGGGGCGCTGGCGCTTTTGGACCGCATCGCCAAGGAGCGGACGGGCTTTTCGCTCGTGCCGTCGATGGTCGCCTCCGGTCTGGTGGGCGGCAGTTTCGCCGTGCTGCAGGACGGCGGGTCGGGCGAGATGGCGGCCGCGCTGCTGACGGCGATGACGGTGCGGTATATTGCCCATGTTGTTTCGCGCCTGCACGGGGTGCAGTTCACGTTCGAGTTTCTCGGGGCGCTGGCGGCGGCCATGCTCGGCAGCCTGGCTGTTTATCTCTGGCCCTGGCTGAACCGCGATGTCATCGTGGTGGGCGGCATCATGCCGCTGGTGCCGGGGATGGCGATCACCAACGCCATCCGCGACGTGATAGCGGGCGATCTGCTGAGCGGGGTGTCGCTCGGCCTGGAGGCGGCGATGACGGCGGTGGCGGTGGCGATGGGCGTGGTTATCGTGCTGGCGGTGATGTGAGGTGACGGCGATGATGATGAAGATCGCGGCGGTGTTCGTGATGGGAACGGCGGTGGGTATTTTGTACCGCATCCCGCGCAATCTGCTGCTTTACGGGGCGCTCAACGCTACGCTGGCGTGGCTGGTGATGGTGCTGCTGATCGCGTCGGGCACGAACGCGGTGGCGGCGAATTTCTTCGGCGGCATCGCCCTGGGGGCGGCGGCCGAGGCGCTGGCGAGGCGGCTGCGCCAGCCGGCGACGATTTTTATCATCCCCGGATTCTTTCCGCTCGTGCCCGGGCGGGAGGCGTATACGACGATGCGTTATGTGGTTGAGGGCCGGTACGGGCCGGCGACGGAGATGGCGGTGCAGACGCTGCTGACCGCCGGCGCGATCGCTTTCGGCATTTTCGTGAGTGTGACCGTTTACCGGCTTTTGCTAGCCAACGGCTTGAAGAAAGGGATAGGCCAATGCTGACCGCGGTTAGGGAATGGATCGGGCGCCACGGCGTTCCGGGAGCGGGCGACAGGGTGCTGGCCGCCTGTTCGGGCGGGGCGGATTCGCTGGCCCTTGTCCAGGCGCTGCATGCGCTGAGGGAGGAATACGGCTTTTTCCTGGCGGTGGCCCATGTCAACCATTTGCTGCGGGGGGCGGAATCGGACGCCGACGCCGTTTTCGTCCGCGAGTTCGCGGGCGCGCTGGGACTGCCTTTTTACGATACCGAAGTTGACGCCGCCGCTTTCGCCGCCGCCGAGGGCCGCTCGCTGGAGGATGCGGCCCGCGTGCTGCGCTACAGATTCCTGCGGGAGACGGCGGCGAAACTGGGCGGGGCGCTGATCGCCACCGGCCACCACCGCGACGACCAGGCCGAGACGGTGCTGCTGAACCTTTTCCGCGGGGCGGGCGGCGCCGGGCTGGGCGGCATGAAGCCGGCGGCCGGCGGCGTGATCAGGCCGCTGCTGGCCGTGGAGCGGGAGGAGATCGAGGCGTACTGCCGCGCAAACGGGCTTATGCCGCGGACGGACAGTTCCAATTTTTCGACCGAGTATCTGCGCAATTATCTCCGCCTGGAGCTTATGCCTAGGCTGGCGGCGGTGTTCAACGCCAATATCGCGGCTACGCTGTGCCGCACCGCCGAGCTGGTCGGCGACGAGCACGATTTCGTGGCCGCCGCGGCTTTGGCGGCGTGGCCTGAGGTGGTGAGCGGCGAGGGGGACGGGCTGACGGTCGACTGCGAGGCGCTGGGGGCGCTGCCTGTCGCACTGCGCCGGGAGCTTCTCCGCCAGGTGGTGGCAAAAAATCGCGGCGATTTAAAAGGAATAAGCTTTTTCCATGTGGAAAAATTATTAGAATTAGCTTTAGCGGGAACGACCGGCAATGCGGTCGAACTGCCGGGCGGGCTTACCGTCCGCCGGGAATACGGCCGGCTGGTTTTCGCGGCCGCGCCTTTGCCGGCGGCGCCGCCTATCGGGCCGCCGGGGATCGCGCTGACCGTGCCGGGGACGACGCCGCTGCCCGCGCTGGGCATGACGGTGACGGCGAGGCTGTCGGCGGAGCCGCCGATGGGCGACGGGCCGCACAGGGCGGTGTTCGCCTGGGAGGAACTGACGCCGCCGATCCGTGTCCGCACCCGCCAGGCGGGGGATCGCTTCCGGCCGGACGGCAAGAAGGTGAAGGAATTCCTCATCGATGCCAAGGTGCCGCGGCATCTGCGGGGCAGCATCCCGGTGTTCACCGACGGACAGGGGATCATCTGGCTGGGCGGGGTGCGCCTGGGTAAGCGCGGCCGGCCGGGGCGACAGACAGGAACATTTCTCGAACTCATCATCGAACAACAGGAGGACTGACGTGAATCAGGATAAGGACATAAAAGAGGTGCTTGTGAGCACCGAGGCCCTGGCGGCCAGGATCAAGGAACTGGGCGAGGCGATCAGCGCCGATTATGCCGGCAAGGATATTCTCATGGTCGGTGTACTGCGCGGCGCGGTGATTTTCATGGCCGACCTGGCGCGGGCCATCAGCCGCCCGGTGACGATCGATTTCATGGCCGTGTCGAGCTACGGGGCTTCGACCAGCTCCAGCGGCGTCGTGAAGATCGTCAAGGACCTGGACGAGGACGTGGCTGGCAGGCATCTGCTGATTGTCGAGGATATCATCGATTCGGGCCTGACTCTCAAGTACCTGTTCGAGAATCTGAAGTCGCGCAAGCCGGCGAGCGTGAAGATCTGCACGCTGCTGAGCAAGCCTTCCCGCCGCAAGGTCGATGTGCCGGTGGATTACAACGGCTTCACCATCCCCGACGATTTTGTGGTCGGCTACGGCCTGGATTTCGCGGAGAAGTACCGCAACCTGCCGTATGTGGGCGTGCTCAAGCCCGAGGCCTACGGCAGCTAGGCGGCGCATAGGATATAATGACGGCTGCGGCCGCAGGCAGGAGTTGGATTGTCACTGGAGTTTATTTGTGATATAATTATCTCCTATGAATACAATCGCTTTTTTCGCTTCAGCTCCAGTGAAAGGGGGTTAAGTTGTTGAACAAGTTTTTCCGTAATGTCAGTTTCTATCTGCTCATCATCATCATCGCCATATCGATAATCGACTACTACTCCTCGCGCACCACCACCAAGACGGAAATCAGTTACACCCAGTTCTTGCGCAGTGTCGAAGAACAAAAGGTGGAGCGCGTGACGATAGTGGAGAACACCGTCCGCGGCAAACTCAAAGACGGCACGGAGTTTACCACGGTTACTCCCAACGATCCGACGCTGATCGGCTCCCTGCGGGAGAAGAATGTCGATATCAAGGCCGAACAGCCGCCGCAGCCGCCGTGGTGGACGACTATTTTCTCGTCCGTGCTGCCGATGCTGTTGCTGATCGGGGTCTGGTTCTTCATCATGCAGCAGACCCAGGGCGGCGGCAACCGGGTGATGTCGTTCGGCAAGAGCCGCGCCAAGCTGCACGGCGAGGATAAGGTGAAGGTGACCTTCGCCGACGTCGCCGGCGCCGACGAGGCCAAGCAGGAGCTCGAGGAAGTGGTCGAGTTTCTGAAGCATCCCAAGAAATTCAACGACCTGGGCGCGCGCATCCCCAAAGGGGTGCTGCTGGTCGGGCCGCCGGGCACGGGCAAGACGCTGCTCGCCCGCGCGGTGGCCGGCGAGTCCGGGGTGCCGTTTTTCAGCATCAGCGGCTCGGACTTCGTCGAAATGTTCGTCGGCGTGGGCGCCTCGAGGGTGCGCGACCTGTTCGAGCAGGCGAAGAAAAACGCGCCGTGCATCGTTTTCATCGACGAGATCGACGCCGTCGGCCGGCAGCGGGGCGCAGGCCTCGGCGGCGGCCACGACGAGCGCGAGCAGACCCTCAACCAATTGCTGGTTGAGATGGACGGTTTCGGCGTCAACGAGGGGATCATCATCATCGCCGCCACCAACCGCCCGGACATTCTCGACCCCGCCCTCCTCAGGCCGGGACGCTTCGACCGCCAGGTGGTGGTCGACCGGCCGGATGTGAAGGGCCGCCAGGAGATCCTCAAGGTTCACACCAAGGGTAAGCCGCTGGCCAAGGATGTCAGCCTGGAAGTGCTGGCCCGCCGGACGCCGGGCTTTACCGGCGCCGACCTCAGCAATCTGATCAACGAAGCCGCGCTGCTCGCCGCCCGCCGCAACAAGAAGCGCATCGACATGCCCGAGCTGGAGGAGTCGGTGGAGCGGGTGGTCGCCGGGCCGGAGCGCAAGAGCAAGGTTATCAGCGACAAGGAGAAGAAACTCACCGCGTATCATGAGGCCGGGCACGCCCTGGTCGGCATGATGCTGACCCATACCGACCCTGTGCATAAGGTGTCGATCATCCCCCGCGGGCGGGCGGGCGGCTACACGCTCATGCTCCCCAAGGAGGACCGCTACTACGCGACACGGTCCGAACTGCTCGACCAGCTCAAGACGCTGCTGGGCGGCCGGGTGGCCGAGGCGCTGGTGCTGAACGAGATCAGCACCGGGGCCCAGAACGACCTGGAGCGGGCCACCGAGCTGGTGCGCAAGATGATCACCGAGTATGGCATGAGCGAGGTGCTGGGGCCGATCACCTTCGGCCGGCGCCAGGACCAGCAGGTATTCCTCGGCCGCGATATCGCCCGCGACCGCAACTACAGCGAAGAGGTGGCCTACTCGATCGACAAGGAGGTCCGCCGTCTGATCGAGGATGCCTACGCCAAGACGGAAGAGATGCTCAAGACCAATATGGATAAGCTTCACATCGTCGCCGACGCGCTGATCGAGCGCGAGACGCTGGAAGGCTCGGAGCTCCAGCAGCTGCTGGACAACGGCAAGATCGAGGAGAAGGAGAAGCCGGCCGAGGATCAGCCCCAGGCCGCTCCCGTGAACGCTACCCCTACTCCCGCCGATGAGCCGGGTCCGAAGGTCGTGTATACTTTCCGCCGGGGGGACGACGAAGTATGGGGAACGCGCTGACCGTCGGCGCCGCCGGTGAAGCGGCTGTGACCGTGACGGCCGACAATACCGCCGAGCGCTTCGGCAACAAGGGGGCGGCCGTGTTTGCCACCCCGCTGCTTGTGGCCCTTATGGAGCAGGCCGCGATCGCTGCCCTCAAGCCTTATCTCGCCGACGGCGAGGGCTCGGTCGGCACGCGGGTGGAAATCTCCCATCTGGCGGCGACGCCGGTGGGGATGACCGTGCGGGCGAGAGCCGAGCTGGTGGAGCTCGCCGGCAAGAAACTGACGTTTGCCGTGGAGGCCTTCGACGACCGGGAAAAGGTCGGCGAGGGACGCCACGAGCGGTATATCATCGACAACGCGAAGTTTATGGCCAGGGTGGCCACAAAGAAGTGAATCTTACGGAAAGCTCGGGAGCCGCGGGGGCGGCGCCGAGCTTTCCGCGGCTTGAGGTGGTTTTTTATGCCGCGTCGCTGGATTCCCAATATCCTGACGGTGACCAACCTGTCCGCCGGCCTGGTGGCTATTTTGCTGTCCCTTGTCGAGCAATGGGCGCTGGCCGTCGCGCTGGTGTTCGGCGCGGCGCTGTTCGACAGCCTCGACGGCCGGGTGGCGCGGCGGCTGAACGTCGCCAGCGAATTCGGCAAGCAGCTCGATTCTCTGGCCGACCTGGTCTCGTTTGGGGTGGCGCCGGCGCTGATCGCCTACCAACTGGTCTTCGCCGACATCGGCTGGAGCGGCTATGTACTGGCGACCGTTTTCCCGGTCTGCGGGGCGCTCCGCCTGGCCCGCTTCAGCGTGTCCGGCGTCAGGGGCCACTTCGTCGGCCTGCCGATAACGGTGGCCGGGCCTGTCCTCGCGGCGTGCGCGTATTTCGCGCCGCTGCTGCCGGCGACGGGGCAAGCGTTTATTCTGCTGATTTTGTCGTGGCTGATGGTTTCGACGATAAAGGTGCCGAAACTGTAGGCGGCCGTTGATAGGCCGCGCACATTCCAGGAAACGAAAATAACGGCCGAAGGGTTTCTGTCGTTTAACAAGAAAAAGCCGTCGCACACGGAGCGACGGTCTTCTCTTATTTGTTGCTTATTCACTTGCCGCGGTGGTGGCGGTTGCCGTGACCGAAGGCTTGCCTGAGTTTGAGCATATCCTGCTTGAGCGTCTCGTCGCTGACTCCCAGCGAGCCGGCGACATCCCGCCAAGTGTTGTTGATTTTCTTCATTTCCAGGACGCTGGCCGGGGTTTTGTCGGCGTTCTCGGCCAGGAGGCCGGCCACGGCGATGTCGCGGGTTTTGTAGCCTTGCTCCAGGAGGCCGAGGACGGTGGTGCGGTCAAGGCCGAGCTTGGCGTTGAGCCTGTCGGCCGACAGGGCGTGGAAGGCGGCTTTGGTCTGTTCTTTGGTTACGCCGAGGTTTTTGGCGACATCCTTCCAGGTGTTGTCGCCTGTTTTGAGGTCGAGCACCTCGTCGAAGGTTTTGCCGCTGGCCTTTGCCAGGAAGGCTGCGCGGTGGATGTCGCGGAAGCTGGCTCCGCCGCTGACGCGGGTGAGGATGGTATCTTTGCTGATGCCGTAAGTTTCCGCAAGCCGCTGGGCGGCCTTGTCGGGGTCGTGCTGACGCTTTTCGTGCGCCGGACGGGCTTTTTCGGCTTCGGCGGCCTGGGCGAGGGGGGAGAGGGCTGCGCCGGCAAGCACGAACGCCCCGAGGACGAAGATGGCAATTGTCTTTTTGCTGACCAGTCTCATTTGTCATACCTCCGAATCTATATCTCTGCAGCCTGAAGCGGCTGTTTGAGGTTATTATAGACTTCGAGTATGACAAATGTATGACAGGGAAAATCTGAGGGGAGAAGGGTGTGTAGAAAGCTCCAGATGCAAGGCGCACCGGAAAAGCGCGCCGCGCCGCGTACTCGGGATGTACGCAAGCCAGCGCTTTGAGGAGCAACGCAGCAGATGGACTTTCTACGCACCCGAAACCGGAAGAGTGAAGGTGAATTTCGCCCCCTGGCCTACCGTGCTTTCCAGGGTTATTTCGCCGTTCATGGCCTGGACGAGGCGCTTGGTTATCGCGAGTCCCAGGCCGGTGCCGCCGCCGCTGCGGGCCCGCGATTTGTCGACCCGGTAGAAGCGCTCCCAGATGTGGGGCTGGTCCTCAGGCGGGATGCCTGGGCCGCAATCGCTGACGGCGACGGCGACTTTGCCGGCGGTGGGCTGCACGGTTATGACGATGGTTTCGCCGGCGGGCGAATGGCGGGCGGCGTTGGAGACAAGGTTGGCAATTATCTGCGCCAGCCAGCCGGGGTCGGCCAGCACGGGCGGGACGGCGGCAGGGGCTGCGACGCGGAGGGTGAGGTCCTTTTCGGCGAGCAGGTGGTCGTATTTGGCGGTTTCGCGGCCCAGAAAGGCGACGAGGTCGGTTTTTTCGGGGACGATGGACAGTTCGCCGGCCTCAAGCTGCGCCAGGTCGAGGAGGTCGCGGATAAGGCGGTCGATGCGCTGGCTTTCGCCGACGATGGTGGCGAGGTAGCGCTGCTGGTGCTCGGGCTCCGTCGCGACGCCGTCGGCGAGGGCTTCGGCGAGGGCCTGGATGGAGGTGACCGGTGTTTTGAGCTCGTGGGAGACGGTGGCGAGGAATTCGCGCCGGTTGTATTCGACTTTGGCGAGCGATTCGGCCATGGTGTTGAAGGTCCGGCCGAGGCCGCCGATTTCGTCGCCGCCGGTGGCGCCGGTGCGGCTGGCGTAGTCGCCGGCGGCGAAGCGGGCGGCGGCGTGGCTGATGTCGGCGAGGGGCCGGGTGAGGGTGCGCGATATGAGCAGGGAGAACAGGATAGCGGCAGCGGTGCCGAAGAACAGGGAGAGGAGGAGCAGGCGGTCGATGGCCCCGATGGCCTGGTTGACGCCGGTGATGGGGGTGTAGAAGAAGACGGCGGCGGGATAGGGAGAGGCGAGGGGAACGGCGACGACGATCGAGGGGTCGGTCTGGTCGCGGCCGCTGCGGATCCAGGACTGGGGCGCGCCGGCGAACAGGGCGTCGATGCGCGGCGAGTTTTCGGGGAAAGGTCGGTTCCAGCGGGGCGGCGGGTTGCCGGCGAGTATATTGCCCCGTTGGTCGACGACCCAGATCTGGGCGCCGAGCAGCTCGCCCATGACTTCGAGACGGTCGGGCAGGCGGCCGTTGTTGAGCGCGCGGTTGACGACGGCGGCTACGGCCTGACTTTTGGCAAGCATCTCGATGCGCTTGGTCTCGATGACGTGCTCGCGGACGAGATAGGCCATGAGGGCGCCGAGGGTGACGGTGACGAGGAGGATGACGACGATATGGGAGATGAAAAGACGGCTGAAGATCGAGCGGATCATGGCGCGGTCACCTCGAATTTGTAGCCGGTGCCCCACACGGTATGGATGAAGGTGTTGTCTTTGTCGGCGATTTTATGGCGCAGCCTTTTGACGGTGGCGTCGACGGTGCGGTCGTCGCCTTCGAAGCCGTAGCCCCACACGTTGGTGAGGAGCTGCTCGCGGGTGAAGACGATGCGGGGGTGGCGCGCCAGGAAGAGGAGGAGGTCGAATTCCTTGGGGGACAGGGCGATCGACCGGCCGCCTTTTTCGACCGCCTGGGTGGCGGGACGGATGGCGAGGCCGGGGAAGCTAAGTTCGTCGCCGTCGGCGAAGATGAGGCCGCTGCGCCTGAGCACCGCCTTGACTCTGGCCACCAGTTCGCGGGGGCTGAAGGGTTTGGTGACATAGTCGTCGGCGCCGAGGGAGAAGCCGGTGATTTTGTCGGCTTCGGTGCTTTTGGCGGTGAGAAAGATGACGGGGACGCGGCGGGTGAGGGCGCGGCATATCTCCCAGCCGGTGCGGCCGGGCAGCATGATGTCGAGGATCAGGAGGTCGGGCCGGGTTTCGGCTTCGAGCTCAAGGGCGGCGTCGCCGTCGGCGGCGGTGTGGACGATGAAGCCTTCGCGTTCGAGGTAGAGCTGGACGACTTCGCGGATGCTGGCCTCGTCGTCGGCCACGAGTATTTTTACGGTCATTTTCTTTCCTCCGTGCTTGTATATGTAACGAAAAGATGCTATTATAGTCGTGGTTAAGTTATCCTTGAAGATCGCCGGATAACGGGCGGCATCCCTCGCCGGGAGCCGTACCTCCGTGGCGGCCTCTCAACCGAATACATACTTGGGTTTAGACCGCTTTGATCCGCAGGGACTGAGACGGCGAGGACCGGAGCAAGGTTTTTTTGAGCCTTCCTGTCTTTTGCCGGGAAGCTTTTTTATTTTCCAGTGGGGAGGGTTTGGAATGGAGATCGTGACAAGGGTGGCCGATATAAGGGCGCTGGTGCGGCAGGCCAGGGCGGCGGGCAAGACCGTCGGGCTGGTGCCGACGATGGGGTTTCTGCATGAGGGACATCTGACGCTGATGCGCACGGCGCGGGCCGCCCACGGGCTGGTCATCGCCAGTATTTTCGTCAATCCTTTGCAGTTCGGGCCCAGCGAGGATTATGCCGTTTATCCGCGCGATCTGGAGCGGGACGCGAGTCTGGCCGCTTCCGCCGGGGTGGACGCGGTGTTCGCGCCGCCGGTCGAGGAGATGTATCCGCAGGGACCGGCCGGCATGCTCACCTTCGTCGAGGTGAAGGATATCACCGAGCGCCTCTGCGGGGCGAAGCGGCCGGGACATTTCCGCGGCGTGGCGACGGTGGTCGCCAAATTGTTCAACATTGTCGAGCCCGATGTGGCTTATTTCGGCCAGAAGGACGCCCAGCAGGTCGTGGTCGTCAGGCGGATGGCGGCCGATCTGAGCATGAACACGCGCATCGCCACCGTGCCGATCGTCAGGGAGGCCGACGGTCTGGCACTCTCTTCGCGCAATGTGTACCTAAATCCTGCCGAGCGACAGGCGGCCATCGTGCTCAATCGGGCCATCCGGCTGGCGGCGGAGCGGCTCAGGGCCGGGCAGCGCGACGCTGCGGCCATCCGCCGGGAAATGTTGGAATTTATCGGCGGCGAGCCGTTGGCCGCCTGCGACTATGTTTCCGTGAGCGATCCGGCCACCCTCGAGGAGCTGGACACGGTCGCCGGGCCGGCGCTGGTGGCGCTGGCCGTGCGGATCGGCAAGACGAGACTTATCGATAATCTGCTGTGGGAGGGATAATCATGTTCCGCACCGTATTCAAATCGAAGCTGCACCGGGCAACCGTAACCGAAGCAAATCTCAACTACGTGGGCAGCATCACCATCGACGAGGACCTGCTGGACGCCGCCGAAATCTGTGTCAACGAGAAGGTCCAGGTGGTCAACAACAACAACGGCGCGCGGCTGGAGACGTACGCCATCCCGGGGCCGCGCGGCTCGGGGGTTGTGTGCCTGAACGGCGCTGCCGCGCGGCTGGTTCAGCCCGGCGACAAGGTTATTATTATCACTTACGCGGTTATCGACGACAAGGAGGCGAAGGCTTTCAAGCCGACGGTGGTGTTTCTCGACGACGCCAACCGCATCGCCGAGGTCAAGGACGCGGAGAAGCACGGCGAGATCCGCTGAGGGGGCTCGATATTCTCTTTAGGCCGTTGGGACGGCCTAACTTGACGAATTGTTAACTATTCCATATAATATAGATAACAATTCCCGGGAGGTTGGTTTGGTGCGCGGAGAGATACTGCAAATGCTGCGCGGGGAGTCGGGCCGCTATGTGTCGGGCGAGGAGGTTTCCCGCCGGCTGGCCGTGTCGCGGACGGCGATCTGGAAGCATATCCGGGCCCTCAAGCAGGACGGCTACGATATCGAAGCCCACCCCCGCCTGGGGTACCGTCTGTGCCGGACCCCCGATCTGCTGCTGCCGGCCGAGATCGAGGCCAGGCTGACTACCCGGCGCCTGGGGAGGCCGGTCGCCTATTTCCGGCGGGTCGAATCGACCAACAATGAGGCTAAGGCGCTGGCTGTCGCCGGCTGCCCGGAGGGCCAGATCGTGGTGGCCGAGGAGCAGTCGGTCGGGCGGGGGCGGTTGTCGCGCGGCTGGTTTTCGCCGTTCGCGCGCGGGGTGTGGTTTTCGATCGTGCTCAGGCCGCCGTTCAATCCCCAGGACGCCCCAAAGTGCACGCTGCTGGCCGCCGTGGCCGTGTGCCGCGCCATCCGCCGGACGACGGGCGTGGCCTGCGGCATAAAGTGGCCGAACGATATCCTTTATAACGGCAAGAAGCTGGTGGGCATTCTCACCGAGATGTCGGCGGAGATGGACGCCATCAACCATATCGTCATCGGCATCGGCGTTAACGTGAATATCGGCGCCGACGATTTTCCCCCGGAGCTCCGCGACCTGGCCACCTCGCTGTCCCTGGCCGCCGGGCGGCCCTTGTCCCGGCTGGATATCTTCATGGCCGTCCTCGAGGAGCTGGAGCGGGTGTACGAGCAGACGCTCGACCACGGGTTCGCGCCTGTTCTCGACGAGTGGCGCCGCGAGTCGCTGACGCTCGGCCGGGCGGTGGACGTGATCGGTATCGGCCAGCGGTTCTCCGGGATGGCGGTCGACATCGACGCCGACGGGGCGCTGCTGGTGAGGACCGCCGACCGGGTGGAGAGGGTGCTGGCCGGCGATGTATCGATCAGACCCGCAGAGGGAGGAGCAAGCTAAGATGCCGATTCGCAATATGATTCTCGCCGGGCTGTTCGCCGCCCTCATCGCCATCAGTTCACAGGTCTCCATCGTTTTGCCGCCGAGCCCGGTGCCCCATACGCTGCAGGTGCCGTTCGTGCTGCTCGCCGGGCTGGTGCTCGGCGGCCGGTGGGGGGCGGTGAGCGTACTCGTCTGGGTGCTGCTGGGGGTGTTCGGTTTGCCGGTGTTCGCCCAGGGCAAGGCCGGGGCTGCGGTGCTGCTCGGTCCGACCGGCGGGTTCCTGTTCGGGTTCATGGTGTGCGCCTACCTTGTCGGCCGGCTGACCGAACGCGCCGCTGACGGTGTGAGCCGTACATTCGCGTTTATGATGCTGGGGCTGTTGGTCGCCTATGCCATAGGGATGCTCGGATTTATGGCCAACTTCACCTTCTTTTTGAATAAGCCTATGACGTGGGAAAAGGCGGCAATGCTGACAGTGGCGCCTTTCCTGCCGTACGATATCGTCAAGACGGTGATCGCCGCTTATGTCGGCGCCAGGGTGAAAAGGGCGCTGGCGAGGGCGGGGTATATTTTGACGGTGGAACATAAAAGCCGCTAGTGACGGCTGTTGATAAATGTTGATAAATATAAAACGGTTCACATCGAGGCCGGGTTTTATCAACGGCCGACACAGATAGCAAGGGGAGATTTAAATGCTGTTGGTTTTCGACGTTGGCAATACCAATATAGTTCTCGGGGTCTATGACGGCGACGAGCTGCTCCATCACTGGCGGATATCGACCGACCGCCTGAAGACGGCCGACGAGTACGGCGTGCTGGTGAAGAATCTTTTCGACCATCGCGGTATAAGTCTGGACGCCATCGGCGCGGCGATAATCTCGTCCGTCGTGCCGCCGCTGATGGCGCCGCTGACGCGCATGACGCAGCGCTATTTCGGCGTCGACCCGCTGGTGGTCGGCCCCGGCATCAAGACAGGCATGGTCATCAAGTACGAAAACCCGCGGGAGGTGGGCGCCGACCGCATCGTGAACGCCATCGCCGCTTTCGAGAAATATGGCGGACCGATAATTATCGTCGACTTTGGCACCGCGACCACCTTCTGCGTCGTCGACAAGGGCGGCGACTATCTGGGCGGCGCCATCGCCCCCGGCATCGGCATCTCCACCGAGGCGCTTTTCCAGCGGGCCGCCAAGCTGCCCAGGATTGAGCTGGCCAAACCGCGGACGGTTATCTGCCGCAACACGGTGTCGAGTATGCAGTCGGGGATAATCTTCGGCTTCGTCGGCCAGGTGGACGAGATCGTCCGCCGCATGGAGCTCGAGCTGGGCGGGCCGGCGGAGGTTGTCGCCACCGGCGGGTTGGCCAACCTTATCGCCCAGGAATCTTCGAAGATCAAGCATGTCGATCATTTTCTGACGCTGGAGGGCCTCCGCATCATTTATAACCGGAATTCCGTCGTCGGCCGTTGATAAGCGCCCATCTGCGGCGTTGCTCCTCAGAGCGCTTGCTAGCGTACATTCCGAGTACGCGTCGCGGCGCGCTCTTCCGATGCGTCTTGCATCTGGGCACTTCTAAACGGCCTCCAATCCGCTGCTGTTTCCGGTCCCCCGTCCTTACCGGGCGGGGGCTTTTCGTTGCGCCGGAGGAATTACGTTTGTTTGCTGCGAATTGTGTTAATAATAGCGGGTGTTCCCCCGGATAGAGAACAGGAGTGATTACATGCTGATCGGCGCGGTTGCCGTCGCCGAGCCGGCGGTGGCGCTGGCCCCCATGGCCGGCGTTACCGACCTGCCTTTTAGGCTGCTGGCGAAAGAGATGGGCTGCAGCCTGCTTTACTCGGAGATGGTGAGCGACAAGGGCTTGCTGCACAATAACTGTCATACGCTGGACATGCTGCGGATCGACGACCGGGAACGGCCGGTGGCGGTGCAGATTTTTGGCTCGGAACCGGGCCCGATGGCCGCCGCGGCCCGTATCGTCGCGCGCGCCGGCGCCGATATCGTCGATATCAATATGGGCTGTCCGACGCCGAAGATCGTGAAGAACGGCGAGGGCTCGGCCCTGATGCGCCGGCCGGAGCTGGCCGGGGATATCCTGGCCGCGGTGGTGGACGCTGTGGCGGTGCCGGTGACGGTGAAGATCCGCAAGGGCTGGGACGAGGCGTCGGCGAACGCGGTGGAGATCGCCGCGCTCGCCGAGCAGGCCGGGGTAGCGGCCATCGCCGTCCACGGCCGGACCCGCGAGCAGTTCTACTCCGGGACGGCCGACTGGGATATTATCCGCCGCGTCAAGGAGCGGGTGAGCATTCCGGTGATCGGCAACGGCGATGTCCGCACCCCCCAGGACGCGGCGCGGCTGCTGGCTTACACCGGCTGCGACGCGGTGATGGTGGGGCGGGCTGCCCAGGGCAATCCGTGGCTTTTCCGCCAGATCGGCCACTACCTGGCGGGCGGCGGGCTGCTGCCGCCGCCGTCGCTGGCCGAGCGCCTGGAGGTGCTTGCCCGCCATCTGGAGATGCTGATCGGGCATAAGGGCGAGCATATCGCCATTAGGGAGATGCGCCGCCACGCCGCCTGGTACACCAAGGGGCTGCCGCGGGCGGCGGAGATACGCCTGAGACTGAACCAGGCGGAGAGCCGCGGGGATTTCGCCCGCATTCTGGCGGCTTTGAGCAGCCGCCGGGAAGGGAGGGACGGCGAATGATGCCGATTTTGCCTGTGGCGAACGGGGTTATGCCGCGGCCGGGCGGCGGACGCGTAACCGGCGTGTTTCTGCTCGAACAGGGCGGCGAGCCGCTGTTCCGGGCGGGAGCGGGACGGGATGTGCTGGTCTGCCCGTGGGTGGCCGAGGACGGCGGGCTATACCCGGTCGGGGTGGCGGCCAGGGTTATGAATATCGGGACGCACACGACCGTGGACGCCGCCGGCGGGGAGCTGCCCGTGCTGACGGCGACGCTGGAGGGGCGGGGGCATGCCCGCTGGCACACCCTCAAGGCGGCGGGCGGTCTTGTCGCTTCGCCGGATGTGGAGGCTGTCGATCTCAGGGCGATGCGCCGCGAGTATCCGGCCATATCGGGGGCGGGGTGGCTGCCGGCAGGCGGATTTACCGAGTTCCGCGACCCGACGGATATCCCGGTGACGATATACGGGGCCGATATCGAGACAGGCAAAGAGGTCAGCGTTTGCGCCAACCTCGGCGGCCTCGTCAGTCAGGAGCAGGCGCATACCATCGAGCATGGCGTCATCCGCGCCCTGCGCACGTACGGGCTGTGCACGCCCCGCACGCTGCTCGATTCGCTTGCCAGGGAGACGGCCGAGCTGAAGCAGTCGGTCGAGTTGGGCCTGCGTTTTGCGCTGCCGGAGATTATCGGCCGCACAGGGACGGGCGCCTGCGGCAATCAGATGACCAACCTCGCCCAGTTTTACCTGGCGAAGGAGTTCGTCGACAATGTCGCCGCCGGCAAGTCCTTCGGCCGCTCGCTGTCCGACGCCAGACGGCGGACGATGTCGCACCTTACCGGCGAACTGGGGATCACGATGCAGCGCGACCTCAGGGTGCTCCAGGGTCTTAAAAAAGGCATGAGCCACGACGACACCCGTCTGCGGGTCGAAACAGGTAAACGGGTGATCGGCAGGTTCCCCGTCGACCCCTGGGGCTAAATGGAATTAATTGGGAAAAACGCTTGTCGTTGGCAAAAAAAAATGCTAAAATGAGTATGTACACAAGATTGTGCACATATAATATGGGGGAGCGAATGTTATGCTCCGGCGTATTGGCGACAAGATCATCAACCCGCAGAAAATACATAAGGTGATTGATGAAGTGCTCGAGATGCGCGTCCGCGGTCTCTCGCAGCAGGAAATCGCCAACAGGGTCGGCATCGACCGCACGGTAATTTCGCGCCTGGAGACGCTGGGCGAGGTCCGCAAGGGCGGCCGCATCGCGCTCATCGGTTTTCCAATCAAGAATTGCGACGAACTGGCGGCGATGGCCAGGCAGGAGGGTGTGGACTACTGTCTGCTCCTGTCCGAGAAGGAGCGCTGGGATTTCGTCGAGAGCAAAAGCGGTGTGGAGCTTTTCAATACGATCATGGAGATTATCGGCACGCTCCGCTCGTACGACCTCGTCATTATCATCTGTTCCAATATGCGTATCAAGCTTATCGAAGCGCTGCTGGACAAGGATGTTATCGGTGTGCAGATCGGCGAATCGCCTATCAACGAAGATAAGTACGTAAAACCGGAATCGATACGCGCCATCATCCGCCAACTGCATTTCTAGCCAGGAGGCCCGCCATGAAAAGGATCGTCAGCATCAGCCTGGGCTCCGCCAAGCGCGACCACCAGGTGGTGAGGGAGTTTGGCGGCGAGAGCTTTCTGATCGAACGCATCGGTACCGACGGCGACAAGGATCGGGCCATCGCGCTGATCCGCGCCCTGGACGGCAAGGTGGACGCCTTCGGCCTGGGCGGCACCGATCTGTATATCTACGCCGGGTCGCGGCGCTATACTTTCCGCGATACGGCCCGCATCGCAGCCGCCGCCCGCATTACGCCCGTCGTCGACGGCAGCGGCATCAAGAATACCCTGGAACGCCGCGTCGTCCGCTTTTTGGAGAAGAAGCACGCCATGAGTTTTGCCGGCAGGAAGGTGCTGGTGGTGTGCGCCGTCGACCGTTTCGGCCTGGCCGAGGCGCTGGCGGAGGCGGGCGCGCGGACGGTGTTCGGCGACCTGATGTACGGCCTGGGGCTGCCGTTTCCCCTGCACACGCTGTGGGCCCTCGATCGCCTGGCCCGTGTGGTCGCTCCGCTGATAACGCTGTTGCCTACCAGTGTGTTTTATCCTACCGGCGAGCGGCAGAACGAGTCGCGCCCCCGGTATGGCAGTTACTTTCGGGAAGCCGACGTCGTGGCCGGCGATTTCCACTTTATCCGGCGCTATATGCCGCCCGACCTGACCGCCAAGACGATCATCACCAACACGGTAACTCAGGCTGATGAGGAACTGCTGCGGGGGAGCGGGGTCGCGACGCTGGTGACTACGACCCCGGAGATGGGCGGCCGGTCGTTCGGGACCAATGTGCTCGAGGCGGTGCTGATCGCCATCGCCGGCAAGCGCCCGGAAGAGATGACCGCCGATCAGTATGGCCTGCTGCTCGAAGAGATGAACATCGAACCGCGGATTAAAGCGTTGAATGAGTAGGAGGTATTAAGCATTGGAAAAGTTCGCTTTTATCGTCCATCCCATCACCGCCCGCGATTTCTGCCGCAAATTCCCTTTTGCCAAGAATTGGTCGGACGGTTTTATCGAGGGGTTGATGAAGTATATCCCTCCCTTCAAGGTGTCCCATATCAACGGGGTAAATTCGTCCCATAACCAGACCGAGGGCTGGTTTGTGGGCTGCCCGCTTACCTCGCGCCAGATGGTCGAGATGCCTGAGGAGTATGTGATAAGGAAGATAATCAAGGCCGGCAAGGTCGCCGAGAGACTGGGCGCGAAGATTGTCGGCCTGGGAGCCTTCACGTCGGTGGTCGGCGACGGCGGCATCACCATCGCCAAGAATCTCAACATCGCCGTGACGTCCGGCAACAGCTACACCGTGGCCACCGCCCTTCAAGGGACCCGCCAGGCTGCCAAAATACTCGGCATCAACATGGAGCGGGCCAATGTCGTCGTGCTGGGCGCCACCGGGTCGATCGGCGCAGCCTGCGCGCAGATACTGGCGCGGGAGGTCCGCTACCTGACGCTGGTCGCCCGCAATGAGGCCAAACTGGAGAAAATTGCCGGGCAAATATTCCGAACGACAGGATTAGCCGCGAAGGTTACGGCGAATACTAAGGGGGCACTCAAGGCGGCAGATATTGTCATCGCCGTCACGAGCGCCGTCGATACCCTCATCGAGCCCGAGGATCTCAAGACGGGGGCGATCGTATGCGACGTCGCCAGGCCCCGCAATGTGTCCCGCGCCGTACTCGAAGCGCGCGACGATGTACTGGTGATCGAGGGCGGCGTGGTAGAGATTCCCGGCGAGGTTGATTTTGGCCTCAATTTCGGCTTTCCGCCCCGGACGGCTTATGCCTGTATGGCCGAGACGATGATTCTGGCGCTTGAAAAACGGTACGAAAATTTTAGCCTCGGGCGCGACCTGACGGTGAAGCAGATCGAGACTATCGAGCAGTTGGCGGCCAAGCACGGCTTTCGTCTGGCCGGCTTCCGCAGCTTTGAACGGGCTGTGACTCCCGAGGAGATTGAAAACGTCAAGGAGAAGATCAGGGCGAGATCTGCCCTGCCGAAGGAGGGAATCTGTTAGAAAGCGTTGACAAATGGTGGTTTTGCGCCTATAATAAATGCCAATGAGGGGGTAACATCCTTATAGAAACAAGTGTCAAGTTGTTCGCTTGACACTATTTATATTGCCTGGCTCGGCCGGGGTGCAACTATCCGGTCAGACGAATAATATAAATACAGGTTAGGACGCAATCCACGGATAAGAAGGGGAGCAAAAGAATGCCGGAAAAGCAGATTATCCTTACCGCTGAAGGGCTGAAAAAGATAGAGCAGAAGTTGGACCACCTGAAGTCGGTGCGCCGTCGCGACGTTGCCGAAAGGATTAAGCAGGCGATTGAATTCGGCGATATCAGCGAGAACTCCGAGTATGAGGATGCCAAAAACGAGCAGGCGTTCATCGAGGGCGAAATTCTCACCCTCGAGAAGATGCTCCGCAACGCCAAGCTTATCGACGAGGACGAGATCAGCGCCGATGTTGTGACGATCGGTTCCACGGTCGTGCTCAAGGATCTCGAGTTCGGCGACGAGCTGGAGTACACCATCGTCGGCTCGGCGGAGGCCGATCCGACCGAGAGCCGCATTTCCAACGAATCGCCCGTGGGCGAGGCCATCCTCGGCCGCAAAGTCGGCAGCGTCGTGGAAGTTAACGTGCCGGCAGGGTCGCTGAAATACGAGATAGTCGACATCAAAGGGGCTTAGGGTTCCTGCCTGAGGGGATGCTTTTATGACTGACAACCGCGAGCAGGTCGCTTTGACCGGCGAAGAATTGAATGAACTATTACGCGTACGGCGCGAGAAATTGGCGGCCATCGCGGCTCGTGGCATCGAGCCGTTTGGCCGCAAATATAATTTTAGCCATCATGCCAAGGAAATCATCGCCGACTTCGACAAGCTGGAGGGCCAGACGGTCCGCCTGGCCGGGCGGGTTGTGGCCGTGCGCGGTCATGGCAAGGCCAGCTTTGCCCATCTGATGGACATGTCCGGGCGCGTCCAGCTTTATTTCCGTCAGGATACCATCGGCGACGCAGCTTACGAGAACTTCGGCCTGCTCGATATCGGCGACATCATCGGCGTCGAGGGCGAAGTATTCCGCACTCAGAAGGGCGAAATCAGCGTCAAGGTGACGAGCTTCGAAATCCTCGCCAAGTCGCTGCGGCCGCTGCCGGAGAAATGGCACGGCCTCAAGGACGTGGAAACCCGCTACCGTCAGCGGTACCTCGATCTGATCGTCAACCCCGAAGTCCGCGACACGTTCGTCGCCCGCAGCAGGGTAATCCAGGCGCTTAGGCATTACTTCGACGCCCAGGGGTACCTCGAGGTCGAGACCCCGATGATGCATCCCATCGCCGGCGGCGCGGCGGCGCGGCCCTTTATCACCCACCACAACGCGCTCGACATGCGTCTCTACATGCGGATCGCCCCCGAGTTATACCTAAAACGTTTGATCGTCGGCGGCTTTGAAAAGGTTTACGAGATCAACCGCGTTTTCCGCAATGAGGGCATTTCCATCAAGCACAACCCCGAATTCACCCTGCTCGAATCGTACCAGGCCTTTGCCGACTATAACGACATAATGGCCCTTACCGAGCAGGTTATCGCCCATGTCGCCCGCGAGGTGCTGGGCACCACCAAGATTACATATCAGGACCAGGAGATCGACCTCACCCCGCCGTGGCCGCGGATCTCCATGACCGAGGCCATAAAAAAATACGCCGGCGTGGATTTCGCCGCCGTCAAAACGGTGGCCGAGGCGCGGGCGATCGCCGACAAGCTGGGGGTTAGGTACGAGGCCAAGCAGGGCATCGGCGGCATTCTTAACAACGTGTTCGAGGAAGTGGCCGAGAAGCATCTCATCCAGCCGACCTTTGTCACTGGCCATCCCACCGAGATTTCGCCTCTCGCCAAGCGCAACAAGGACAACCCCGATATCACCGACCGTTTCGAGGCCTTCATATTCGCCCGTGAGATTGCCAACGGCTTCTCCGAGCTCAACGATCCCATCGACCAGAAGGAGCGCTTCCTCGGCCAGGTGGCCCAGCGCGAGTCGGGGGACGACGAGGCCCACATGATGGACGACGACTATGTCACCGCGCTCGAGTTCGGCATGCCGCCCACAGGCGGACTGGGCATCGGCGTCGACCGGCTGGTGATGTTCTTTACCGATAATTACTCCATCCGCGACGTAATCCTCTTCCCCCATATGCGTCCCCAGCGGGATTGAATTTTACCGTCAACGAAGCAGACCGCAGGGTCTGCTTCATTTTATTTCTGTCATCAAAGGAGATAAGTTGGATACTGCAATAGCTTTCATCCACGGTTTCATTCTGGCGCTGGGGCTTATCCTGCCCCTCGGCGTGCAGAACGTCTTTGTGTTCAACCAGGGGGTCTGCCAGGAGAAACTGGGCAGGACAGTGCCGGTGGTCGTCACCGCCGCGCTCTGCGACACACTGCTGATCCTCCTGGCCGTGCTCGGCGTCTCGGTGGCGGTGCTCAGCTTCATCTGGCTCAGACTGGCGCTCTTGGGCGCCGGCGTCCTCTTCCTCGCCTACATGGGCTGGGTGACGTGGACGAGCGCGGTCGCCGCCGAGGTCGCAACCGAGAGCGAGACCTGGCCGGTCAGACGGCAGGTGGTATTCGCCCTGTCCGTCTCGCTCCTCAACCCGCATGCCATTTTAGATACCATCGGCGTCATCGGTACAAGCTCGCTTGCTTACGGCGGTAACGCCCTGGCTGCGTTCACCCTCGCCTGCGTGCTGGTGTCATGGCTATGGTTCGCGCTGCTGGCGGTGGCCGGCCGGCTGACGCGCGTTCTCGACGGCTCAGGCGCCGTTTTGCGGCTCCTGAACAAGGTGTCGGCGATAATTATGTGGGCAAGCGGCCTGTATCTGTTCCACGGGCTCAGCACCGCCCTGCGGGCGGGTTGACAATCGGCCGCTGCTGTGATATTATAACTTCTGCGCCGCATAAGTGATTGCGGCGGTTTTTACCGGGAAATACCTATTGACACCGCCCTCCGGGACGTGTTAATATAACAAAGTCGCCGCAAGCGGAGCTGGTGTAAAAGACCAGGCAAGGCAAGCAGCGACAAGGTTTCCAAAAACTGAATGTTGACAGCGCCGTCAAGGTTATGTTAACATAGAGTTCCGGTCAAGCGCCGGAACGAGGTCGCTCTCAGCAGCGACCGGAGTGTTCCTTGAAAACTGAACAATGTAGGTAATTAAGCCAGATGTGCGGGCTGCGCTTCTTCGGAAGTGTAGTCAAAAACACAAACATGTTTCAAAAGAGCCATCAAAGGCTCCAAGAATAAATTTTTTGGAGAGTTTGATCCTGGCTCAGGACGAACGCTGGCGGCGTGCTTAACACATGCAAGTCGA